>NZ_JBWJFQ010000011.1:0-228201 GCF_057784235.1 Mesorhizobium sp. CNPSo 4670
GCGATTTCTAATTCTTCTGCATGCCTACCACGGCACGACATCAATCTCCGGCCAGTAGGCCTTCGCCCGCGCGCCCTTGGCCTCATGCGTCTTCTGGTTGTCCATCACCCGGTTCGGCGTGATGCGAAACGAGAAGATGTCGTCGAGGCCAAACGGCGCCACAAGGTCGAGCTGCCCATCCGCGTCGAAGCGAACGCCAACTGCGTGGGTCTTCGAGGCGAAGTGGCGGACCGAGTCGCTGGAACTCGTGTAGCGCGGGCACGGCTGCCCGAACTTCAGGGGATACCAGAGATGAACACGGGCCTGATTGCGAATTTCGACCGGCAGCGGCAGCCCGGCGAAGACCGGAGCGGCAGCAGCGATCACGCCATCCTCCGCCTCATAGGAGAGGTCGCTCTCATCGAAATAGAACAGGTCGACATCCCTGGTGCCATAACCCGATGACTTGCCGGTCAGCTCGTTCCAGACGGTGTTGTAGAGAGCGCCGGAGACCAGCAGCCAGTCGGGCAAGGCAAGACGCCGCGCCCGACCCAGAGCGTCACTCAGCAACGCATCTCTCGACACAATATCGAGAAACGCGGCACGTTGTGCTTCAGACGGGAGCCCGGAATAGCGCAAATGGTCCATCGCCCTTTGGAGGGCGATTCGCTACTGGCCCGCAATCCCTCAAGTCCTGAGCACGCCACCCGTCTGCTTGCCGACATTCTCGATGATGCGTTTGGCCAGGGCCTCAAAGTCCTCGTCGGTCAGCGTCTTCTCGACCGGCTGGATCGACACCTCGATGGCGATCGACTTCTTGCCTTCGCCAAGCGAGGCGCCCTCGAAAATATCGAAGACCGAAACGGCAGTGATCAGCTTCTTGTCGGCGGCGAGGGCGGCGCGGACCAGCGTGCCTGCCTCGATCGTCCTGTCGACGACGAAAGCAAAATCGCGCTTGACCGCCTGGAAGGCGGACAGCTCGAGCTTCGGCTTGGTTTTCGTCGGCTTGGCCTTCGGCTCGGGCACGGCGTCGACGAACACTTCGAAGCCGCAGAGCGGCCCGGAGACATCGAGCCCTTCCAGCGTCTTCGGATGGAACTCGCCGAATGTGCCGAGCACGGTTTTCGGGCCGAGCTTGATGGTGCCGGAACGGCCGGGATGATACCAGGCCGGACCGCCGGCCTCGACCTGCAGGCGGTCGACCGGTGCGCCACAGGCTTCGAGTGCGGCGATCGCATCGGCCTTGGCATCGAACACGCCGACCGCGCCTGCATTGCCGGCCCAATTGCGGCCGGAACCGTCGAGCTTGGCGGTGCCGCGCCGCACGCCGGCGGCCACGCGCCGCTGCTGGTCGGCGCCGTCGCCTTCATAGGTGCCCGACACTTCGAACAGGGCGACGTCGCCAATGCCCCTGTCGGCGTTGCGCTGGGCGGCAGCAATCAGCCCCGGCAGCAGCGACGGCCGCATGTCGGACATGTCGGCGGCGATCGGGTTCGCAAGCTTCAGCGCCGTCTGGCCGCCGCCGAACAGTTCGGCGTGCCTGGCCGGAATGAACGACCAGGTGACGGCCTCCATCATGCCGCGCACGGCGAGCGCGCGCTTGGCCGTGCGGGTACGGACCTGCAGCGCGGTGAGGATTTTTGCATTGACCGCGTCATGCGCACCGAGCGGCTGCGGCACGATGTTGTCGACGCCGTGGATGCGCATCACCTCTTCGACCAGGTCGGCCTTGCCATCGACATCGGGGCGCCAGGACGGCACCGCGACGTTGACAACATCGCCCGAGCCCTGCGGCTCGAAGCCGAGGCGCGACAGGATATCGAGGCTTTCCGCCCTTGGCACCTCGATGCCGGTCAGCCGCTTCACTTCCGACAGCGGGAAGGAAACGATCTTGGGTTGGTAGCCGGCATAGCCGGTCACTTCGATCTCGGTCGGCGTGCCGCCGCAGAAATCGAGCACCAGCCTGGTCGCCAGCACGACGCCGGGCACCATGAATTCAGGGTCGACGCCGCGCTCGAAGCGGTAGCGCGCGTCGGTGATGATGCCGAGCGTGCGGCCGGTGCGGGCGGTGGTGATCGGATCCCAAAGGGCCGATTCGATGAGCACGTCTGATGTGTTCTCGTCGCAACCCGAATGCTCGCCGCCCATGATGCCGGCGATCGACTCGACGCCGTCCTCGTCTGCGATGACGCACATCTCCGGGGTCAGCGTGTACTCGCGGCCGTCGAGCGCCTGTACCTTTTCGCCATCGCGCGCTCGCCGCACGGTCAGATTGCCGGCAACCTTCCTGGCGTCGAACACATGCAGCGGCCGGCCGCGATCGAAGGTGACATAGTTGGTGATGTCGACCAGCGCGCTGATCGGCCTCAGCCCGATGGCGATCAACCGCTGCTGCAGCCATTTCGGCGATGGGCCGTTCTTGACGCCGCGCACCAGCCGCAGCGCAAAACCGGGGCAGAGTTCAGGCGCTTCGATTGTCACCTTGACCGGCGTCTCGCCCTTGCCCGGGATCGCTTCGATCGCAGTGCTCTTCAACGTACCAAGCCCGCTCGCCGCCAGATCCCGGGCGATGCCGTAGACGCTGGTCGCGTCCGGCCGGTTCGGCGTCAGGTTGATCTCGATGACCGGATCGTCGAGATGCGCATAGGCGGCAAAGCTGGTGCCGACAGGCGCATCCTCGGGCAGATCGATGATGCCGTTGTGCTCGTCGGAAAGCTGCAGCTCGCGCTCCGAACACATCATGCCATGGCTTTCCACGCCCCTGATCTTGCCGACCGTCAGCGTCACGTCGATGCCGGGCACATAGGCGCCGGGCGCGGCAAAGGCGCCGATCAGGCCCGCGCGGGCGTTCGGCGCGCCGCAGACGACCTGCACGGGCGGCTTGCCGTCGCCGGTATCGACGGTGAGCACGCGCAGCCGGTCGGCATCGGGATGCTGCACCGCCGTCAGTACCTTGGCGATGACGAACGGTTTCAGGCTCGACTTGTCGTCGACATGCTCGACTTCGAGGCCGATCGAGGTCAGCCGCTCGACGATCTCGTCGAGGGTGGCGTCGGTCTCTAGGTGGTCCTTGAGCCAGGAGAGGGTGAATTTCATGGGACTGTTCCGTCTGGTCTTTTGACGCTTGTTTTCAGATGTCTCGGCAGATCGTCTGATATATGCAGGAAGGGAAGCTGCTCGCTGACATAGGCATGCAGCGTCGGCGGGAAATCGGCCGGCGTGTCCATGGCGCCGAGCGTGAAATAGATGACGTCCTCCAGCCGCTCGTCGACATAGGCGATCGGCGAACCGCAGACGCCGCAGAAAGAGCGCGTCACCGGCCCGTTCTCGTACATCTTCAGCGCCTTGCCGGTGAACGCCACCTGATCGACCGGGAAGCCGACAAAGGCCGATACCGGCGCGCCGCTCGCCCGCCGGCAATCGCCACAATGGCAATAGCTGACGTGGTGCGGTTCGGCCAAGGCCTCGAACCGCACGGCGCCGCAGCGGCAGCCGCCCGTGTGGGCGACTGTCATGCGCTCAAGCCTCCGAACAGCGTCGGCATGTCGAGCGGCCGGAACCCGTAATGCGACAGCCAGCGCACGTCGGCATCGAAGAAGGCGCGCAGGTCCGGCATGCCGTATTTCAGCATGGCGATGCGGTCGATGCCCATGCCCCAGGCAAAACCCTGGTATTCGTCCGGATCGAGCCCGCCATGGCGCAGCACATTGGGGTGCACCATGCCGCAGCCAAGGATCTCCATCCAGTCGGAGCCTTCGCCGAAGCGCACCTCGCCGGGCCGCGAACGGTCGCACTGGATATCGACCTCGAGGCTGGGTTCGGTGAACGGGAAGAAGGACGGCCGGAAGCGCATCTTGACTGAGGGCACCTCGAAGAAGGCTTTGCAGAATTCTTCCAGCACCCACTTCATGTTGGCGACATTGGCCGTCTTGTCGATCACCAGCCCCTCGACCTGATGGAACATCGGCGAGTGGGTGGCGTCCGAATCCTGCCGGTAGGTCTTGCCCGGAATGACGATACGGATCGGCGGCTTCTTCGTCTCCATGGTGCGGATCTGCACCGGCGAGGTGTGGGTGCGCAAAAGTTTGCGCTCGCCCTTCTCGTCCGGCTGGAAGAAGAAGGTGTCGTGCATCTCGCGCGCCGGATGACCTTCCGGGAAATTCAGCGCGGTGAAATTGTAATGGTCGGTCTCGATGTCTGGGCCTTCGGCGATCGAAAAGCCGAGGTCGCCGAAGATCGCTGCGATCTCGTCGATGACCTGGCTGATCGGGTGGATGCGGCCGCGCTCGGCCGGCGACTGCCGCACCGGCAGCGTCACGTCGACCTTTTCGGCGGCCAGGCGGGCGGTGATCGCCACATCCTTCAGCTCGGCCCGACGCAGCGAGAGCGCATCGGTGACGCGGTTCTTGAGGCCGTTGATGGCCGGACCCTTCAGTTGGCGCTCCTCGGCGCTCATCGCGCCAAGCGTCTTCAGCATCTCGGAAACCGAGCCCTTCTTGCCTAGCGCCGAAACGCGCACCGCCTCGATCGAGGCCTCGTCAGCGGCCGATGCGATGTCAGCCATCAGGGAATTTTCGAGAGTTTCCATGTCACTCATGTTCCAGACCCGATAAAAGGCATAAGAAAAACCCGCGCCAGCCGTGCCAGCGCGGGTTCCCCAAAATCAGAATTGCGAATGCTTGGGAAGCGCTGGCTTAGGCGACAGCGCTTTCAAAAGCGTTCGGCGTGGTGTTCTTCAGATATTCGAGCGCAACCTTGGCCTTGGCCACGAGTGCGGCGAAAGCCTGCGGCTCATGGATGGCCATGTCCGACAGGATCTTGCGATCGATCTCGATGCCGGCCTTGTTGAGGCCGTCGATGAAGCGGCCATAGGTCAGGCCGTGCTCGTGCGTCGCGGCGTTGATGCGCTGGATCCACAGGGCGCGGAACGAGCGCTTGCGGTTCTTGCGGTCGCGGTAAGCGTACTGCAGCGACTTTTCCACCGCCTGCTTGGCGATGCGGATGGTGTTCTTGCGGCGGCCGTAGAAGCCTTTGGCGGCTTTCAGGACCTTCTTGTGCTTGGCGTGCGAGGTGACGCCTCTCTTTACGCGTGCCATGTCATGATCTCCTTAAAAGCAATTCCAGGAAAAGTGCCTAGCGGTTTTCCGTTCGGAATTGCGTAAAACAAATGCGTGTCCGGACCGAATGCCTTAGAGGCCGTTCGGCAGAAAATTCTTGATGACCTTCTTGCCATCCGGTTCAGCCAGAACCATCGTGCCGCGGGCATTTCGAATGAACTTGTTGGAACGCTTGATCATGCCGTGACGCTTGCCGGCCGCAGCCGACAGGACTTTACCCGTACCTGTGATCTTGAACCGCTTTTTGGCGGCGGACTTGGTCTTCATCTTGGGCATTTTGCTACTCCGTTTCTATGAGGTCGCTATTCGTGCCTCTGGCACGCAGCACCTCTTGTTTTGTTCGCTTCAGGCCGACCAAAGCCCGAAAAGCAAATGAAACCGCCACGGCATGCCCTGCCGGGCGGTTTTTTGGAACGCGGTCCTATACGTCAAAGCAGGCGGCTGTGCAACACCCACTGCGCCGCTCGTTGCAGGAACGTCGGGACGCGACGCGCAGCCCTCGATCAGGGAAGCGTGAACCAGACCGGCAGCATTCCCGACTGCTGGGCGCCGTCGATCAGTTCGAAGGCCGGCAGCGCCATCAGGAACACCAGGCCGTCGAGCAGCGTGGTCAACAGCAGGCGCGGCTTGAAGCTGCCCGTATCGCCCTCCTGGTAAAGGGAAAGGTTCGGAAAGAAGCGCGGCACCCGCGCCAGATAGGCCTGATAGGGTGCGCCGAGCGCTTCCTTGAGGAATTTCTCTTCGCGCAGGATGACGATGTGGAAGGCGCCCGCACACAAAACAGCGAAAAGAATGATGCTGGAGAACGAGCCGATCTGCGCGCCGACGCCGGCCGCGGCCAGGGTCGAGAACACATAGAGCGGATTGCGGGTGATCGAGTAGGGCCCGCCCGTCACAACTTCGGAAGATTTGCGCCCGCCTATGTAGAGCGTCGACCACAGGCGACCGACGATGCCTAGAAAAATCAGCAGCACGCCGAACATCTCGATCGTCTCATGCATGGCCGTATCGGGCGGGAAGGTCGATTGGCCAAACAGCAGTGCGGCGAACAGCACGACCACGAGAACGGCCAGCACTATCCTGCGCGTTTGCTGGTAGTTACCCAGCCCGTATTTGAGTTCTTTGTCCAAGGGAGGAATCCGATCGTCGTGAAGCCTAATGCATTCGCCCAAAAGTGGCCCCGGTGGGAGGACGACATGCATGAAAACAGAGCCGGCGATCGCAGCTGTGGCCAAGAAGCAGGCGTCCCGCCGATCGCCGGGACGCCCTGTACTACAATTCAGGCGGATTTAGAGCGCGATGACCAGGCCTGACGTCATCGTGATCTCGGTGTGTTGACGTTCAGGTGATGCCGGCCTGCAAACGGCAGCTTCCTGTGCACCCCACCATTTTCGGCTCGGCCTGACCTCAATCTCACTGCACCCTAGCGCGGCGCCAGCACCATCATCATCTGGCGGCCTTCGAGCTTCGGTTCCGCTTCGACCTTGGCAATGGTCGCCACTTCCTCGCGAACCTTGTTCAAAAGCTGCATGCCGAGTTCCATATGCGCCATCTCGCGGCCACGGAAACGCAAAGTCAGCTTGACCTTGTCGCCTTCCTCGAAGAAGCGGCGAACCGCCTTCATCTTGGTCTCGTAGTCATGGCTGTCGATGTTGGGGCGCATCTTGATCTCCTTGATCTCGATGACCTTCTGGTTCTTGCGCGCCTCGGCCGCCTTCTTCTGGTTGGCGTATTTCAACTTGCCGAGATCGAGGATTTTTACGACGGGGGGCACCGCATTGGGCGATATCTCGACGAGATCGAGCCCAGCCTCTTCGGCGAGCAGCAATGCGTCGTTGATTGAAACATCGCCGCGGTTCTGGCCTTCGGCGTCGATAAGCTGGACCCGGGGAACCCGAATGTCACGGTTGGAGCGCGGGCCATCCTTGGTCGGCGCCGCTGCTTTGAAAGGTCTGCGAATGGTCGTGGTCTCCTTGGCCGTTTCGTTCAGGGTTTGCGGATATTGATGCGTGGACGCGCCAATGTGGTAAGCGCGCGGGCGAAGTCAATAGCACAGCATTGACAGGAAATCACCCTGATCACTGCCCTGAACCAAACAAAGAAACATCGCGAGCACTTTTCGCCACGCCACTGGCTGTGCCACAAGACGCCGTGCGCCAAAAGACGGGCGTGAGGAAGAAACCATGACCGACACGCCTCCTGTCTTTCTGGATGTCGACGGATCGAGCATCGCGGTGCGCCATACGACAGGTGCCGGGCCCGGTATCGTCTGGCTCGGCGGCTACAAGTCCGACATGCTGGGCACGAAGGCGCAGACGCTGTCGGACTGGACGGCAAGAGAAGGCCGCGCCTTCCTGCGCCACGACTATTCCGGTCATGGCGAATCCGGTGGCGCTTTTGCGGACGGCACCATTTCGAAATGGCTTTCGCAGAGCCTCGCCGTGTTCCGGCATTTCACCCAGGGCAAGCAGATCCTGGTCGGCTCCTCGATGGGCGCCTGGATTGCGCTGCGCATGGTGCAGGAATTGCGCAAGGCGGGCGACAGCAATGTCGCCGGCCTGGTGCTGCTGGCGCCGGCGCCGGACTTCACCGCTGAGCTGGTCGAGCCGGCGCTGACCAAGGCGCAGAAACGCGCGCTCGCCGAAAAAGGCTTCTTCGAGGAGCCGTCCAACTATTCCGCCGAGCCTTACATCTACACAAGCGCGCTGATCGAGGATGGACGCAACAACCTGGTGATGACAGGCCCGATCGACACGCATTGCCCGGTGCACATATTGCAGGGGCTGGCCGATGCGGACGTGCCGGCAAGCCACGCGCTGAAGCTGGTCAGCCGGCTGCCGGCCGACGACGTGACCCTGTCGCTGATCCCCGAGGGCGACCACCGCCTGTCGCGTCCCCAGGATCTCGACATGTTGGTGCGGGCCGTCGACGCCATGGCGCAGAGGGGAAACTGATGCGCATCTCCGTTCCGATATCCGCTTTTGTCGCTGCAATCGTCGGCTTCGGCGGCACGCTGGCCATCGTCATCGCCGCCGCCAAGGCGGTCGGCGCGACGCAGATCGAGACCGCGAGCTGGGTGACGGCGATCTGCCTGGCGATGGCAATCGAATGCCTGTGGCTGTCCTGGCGCACGAAGATGCCGGTCATCACCGCCTGGTCGACACCGGGCCTGGCGCTGATCGCCGCGTCGAGCAGCTTCTCGATGGGCGAAGCGGTCGGCGCCTTCATCGTCACCGGCATCCTCTTGATCGCCACCGGCCTGTTTGGACCGCTGACGCGGCTGATCGCCAGGATCCCGCCGTCGGTGGCATCGGGCATGCTGGCCGGCATCCTCGTCAGCTTCGCCATCAACGCGGTCAAGGCCATCCCCGCCGATCCCTGGCTGATTCTGCCGTTGATCGCCGCCTTCTTCGTCATTCGCCTGTTCAATCCGTCGGTGTCGGTGCTGGTGGTGCTGGTCGGCGGCGGCCTCGCCGCTTTCCTGACCGGCCGCGTCGGTGGCTTGCCGACGCCGGAACTGTCGACGCTGACGCTGATCGCACCACAGTTCAGTGCCGCGGCGATCATCGGCCTGGCGCTGCCGCTCTATCTTGTCACCATGGCTTCCCAAAACCTGTCCGGCCTCGCCGTGCTGCGCGCCGCCGGCTATCACCCCGAGCCCGGTCCGCTGATTGGCGTCACCGGCCTGTTTTCGCTACTGTCGGCACCGTTTGGCGGATCGACCACCAATTTGGCGGCGATTTCGGCGGCCATCTGCACCGGGCCGGACGTCCACCCCGACCCCGCCGAGCGCTGGAAGACCGGCCCGTTCTATGCGTTCGCTTATCTTGTCTTTGCCATCTTCGGTGCTTCGCTGGTGGCGATCTTCGCCGTCCTGCCGCAGAGCCTGATCGTACTGGTGGCGGGTCTCGCGCTGATGGCGCCGCTTGCCAACGCCTTGTCGATCGCGCTCAAGGACGAAGGTCACCGTATGGCCGCCACCGTCACCTTTGCCGTTACCGCTTCGGGTTTGACGCTGTTCGGCGTCGGTGCGGCATTCTGGGGCCTGGTCGCCGGGGTGATCGTGCTTTTCCTCGAAGAACTCAAAATGCGGCAATCGTTTCAGCCGCTTGTCCGGATTTGGCGGACATTGTCCTGAATCGCCATTTCCACGCAGTTGGAACTGGCTGTCCCTGGACGCCGGCGACCGCACCAAGGATCAGGACGAGTTCGACCGCTTTGTGGCCCACCGCAATATGCTGCGGCGGACGGGATAGTCGTCAGAGGTCAGCTGCTACGCCCTGCGGGCATTCAGCCATTGCGAAACGTATAAGCATAGCCGTTGATGGCTGGAGCGCCGCCAAGGTGGGCGTAAAGCACCTTCGACCCTTCTGGGAAATAGCCCTTCCTAACGAGGTCGATCATGCCCTGCATGGATTTTCCCTCGTAGACAGGATCGGTGATCATGCCTTCAAGGCGCGCGCAGAGACGGATCGCTTCCTTCGTCTCCTGCGAGGGCACGCCGTAGACCGGGTAGGCATAATCCTCGATGAGGATCACATCGTCTTCACTGAGTTCCTTGCCGAGTTCGACCAGCGTCGCCGTGGTCCGCACGATGTCCAGCACTTGCGCCTTGGTCTGCGTCGGGGTGCCCGATGCGTCGATGCCGATCACCTTGCGCTCGCGACCATCCTTGGCGAAGCCGACCACCATGCCGGCATGGGTCGAGCCGGTGACGGTACAGACGACGATGTAGTCGAAGGCAAGGCCGAGTTCCTTCTCCTGCGCGCGCACCTCTTCGGCGAAGCCGACGTAGCCCAGGCCGCCATATTTATGCACCGAAGCCCCGGCCGGAATTGGATAAGGTTTGCCACCCTTGGCTTTCACATCGGCGATCGCCTGTTCCCAGCTTTCCCTGATTCCGATGTCGAAACCCTCATCGACCATCTGGACATCGGCGCCCATGATCCGGCTCAAAAGGATGTTGCCGACGCGATCATAGACGGCGTCCTCGTGGGGCACCCAGCTTTCCTGCACGAGGCGGCATTTCATGCCGATCTTCGCTGCGACGGCTGCCACCATGCGCGTATGGTTGGACTGTACGCCGCCGATCGAAACCAGCGTGTCGGCGTTTGAGGCGATCGCGTCCGGGATGATGTATTCGAGCTTGCGCAGCTTGTTGCCGCCGAAGGCGAGGCCGGAATTGCAATCTTCCCGCTTGGCGTAGAGATCGACCTTGCCGCCGAGATGAGCGCTGAGCCGATCCAGTTTCTCGATATGGGTCGGTCCAAATGTGAGCGGATACCGTTCGAACTTCTCCAACATGAGAGATCCTCCTCCGATTGTGATTTTGATGCTGGAAACACTATCAGTTTTCTCCTGAAAGGTGCTCTCTAAGAGCGAGTGGAAAATGCCGGAAATCCAACTTTCCGGCGCCAAAATGCTATATTGCTTCGATGACTTGCCCCAATAACGGAAGAATCTTCCATGAAAGCATCACTCGACCGGATCGACCTCAAAAAGCTGCGCCTGCTCCAGGACAATGGGCGGCTGACCAATGCGGAGCTGGCGCTGTCGGTTGCTGTCAGCCCGGCGACGTGCCACCGCCGCACGCAACGCTTGTTCGATGAAGGCTACATCAGCCATGTCAGGGCAGTGGTGACACCGCAGAAGGTCGACAGAGGCGCGCTGGTGATGGTTGGCGTCGTCCTCGACCGCTCGACCCCGGAAAGTTTCGCGGAATTCGAGAAGGCAGTCGCGAAACTGAAGTTCATTCTTGATTGCCATCTGGTGGCAGGCGACTTCGACTATTTTCTGAAGATCAGGGTCGGCGACATGGCGGACTTCAACCGGATCCACGGGGATCAGTTGATCGCATTGCCCGGCGTTCGCCAGACGAGGACGTTCTTCGTCATGAAGGAGGTCGTCGACAACGCGCCACTGGATTTTTGAAAGGAATAGGTTCCCCGCCGATGCATCAAACCATGGCACCGCCGGCGGCATTGCCACTGTTCCTCATTCCTGGTCGTGCTTTTCTTCGATACGCTCAAAAAGCGATAATCATTTCAGGCGCTTGTCCGGTTTTGGCCGATATTGTCTTGAATCGCCGTTTTCTCCTTCCCATTTCGATTCCACGCAGCCGGATCTTGGCTGTCTCCAACCGAAGGAATGGGAGAAAATGAACACATCTGCATTGATCCGTCCGGCCTGGACGCCGGCAACCATCGCGTTGATGGTGATCGGTTTCATGGTGTTCTGGCCACTCGGCTTCGCCATGCTTGCCTACATCATCTGGGGCGACCGCCTCGATGGTTTCAAGCGTGACGTCAACCGCGCCACCGACGGCATCTTCGCCGGCTGCCGCCGCGGTTCCGACAAGGCGGCGCGCTGGGGTCACGGCTCCGCCCGCACCGGCAACGTCGCTTTCGACGACTGGCGCGAAAAGGAACTGGAGCGCCTTGCCGAGGAACGCCGCAAGCTCGACGAGATGCTGACCGAGTTCGACGACTATGCCCGCGAATTGCGCCGTGCCAAGGACCAGGACGAGTTCGACCGCTTCATGGCCAAGCGCAACAAGTCGACGGCTCCGACGAAGACCGACCCGAGCACCGGGACGACCACCCCCAAGCGTGGCAAGGGCTCGAACCTGCTTGACGACTGAGGCCCGGCGACAGGCCAAGGTATGATGACGGCGTCGCGCGAGCGGCGCCGTTTCTTTTTTGTTCTATTCGTTTTTCTCGAATCGCGTATCGTCCCGCCATGACCCTCGGATTCTTCCGCAATCTGACAAAGCCCAAGGCCACGCCCGTCGTGGAGCGCGAATATTGCGTCGCCGGCCGTACCTTGCCGCTCAAGATCGTCGAGAACGACCGCGCAAGGCGGCTGACGCTGCGCATCGATTCGGGCGGTAAGGGCCTGCGCATCACGGTGCCGCCAGGCCTGCGCCGCGGCGAGGTGGAGAAGTTCCTCGACCGTCACCAGGACTGGTTGGAGCAGCGGCTGGCCAAGGTACCGGCCCGGCCGCAGGTGCGGCCGGGCATCAAGATCCCCGTACGCGGCGTGCCGCACCGCATCGTCCATGAGCCTTCGAAGCGCGGCACGGTGACCATATCCAGCGACGAGCGCGGTCCGTTGTTGATCGTGCATGGCGACCGCGTGCACCTGCCGCGCCGCATCGCCGATTTCCTCAAGCGCGAGGCCAAGCGCGAGATCGAGAAGCTGGTGGGCAAACACACGCTGGCGCTGGGCAAGCGCGCCAAGGCGATCCGCTTCAAGGACACGTCGAGCCGCTGGGGCTCCTGCACCTCCGACGGCAATCTGTCGTTTTCCTGGCGCATCATGATGGCGCCGTCGCCTGTCATAAACTACCTCGTCGCGCATGAAGTGGCGCATCTCAAGGAGATGAACCACGGCCCGAAATTCTGGAAACTGTGCGAACAGCTTTGCCCGGACACAGAGCGCTGCAAGGCATGGCTGAAGCGCAATGGCGGCGCGCTGCAAGCGATTGCGTTCGAGTAGGGCATGGCCGTTAAGATCGACTATCGGGTGGCTGACGCAGGCTGGGCCGACTGCGATGTAGCTATCGACGGCAGCGCGGCCAGCGTTGAAGCATCCTATTTGGGCGATGCCTTGCTCGAGTTGATCGAGGCTACACGCGCTATCGTCGACGGTGCGAACTATTCAGTTGCTCACTTCTACGACGAGCCGGGAGAATGCCGCTTTGTCCTTGAGCCACAAGGCGACACGATCAGGGTTCGCATACTGGAGTTTGGGGAAACCTGGTCAGAAGAGCCGGATGAAGCAGGCACTGTAAGACTTGAGGCGGTATGTCCATTGCAGGAGTTCGCTGAGGCGGTTTTGGCAGCAGCGAGTCAGGTTCTCAATACCGATGGGCTGGAAGGGTACAAGGAAAAATGGCGCCACGACTTTCCATCAGAAGCTGTGTATGGGTTGCGCCGCGCACTGCAAGGAGAGACCCTTCACTGACATCTGACCTCGGCATTGCGCTCAATCGTCATTCGCCGCGTTGAGCTCCTCCGGTCGCAGTCCCTCATCGCCATGATGCGGCCACGGCAGGAAGTTGCCGTCGAATTGATCCCCGCCGAAATAATCCAGCGCGCGATGGGCTTCGGCGCCGTTGAAGGCCGCCTTGTCCATCAGATGGGCGATGACCTCGCGCGCCTGCGCGATCTTCTGCCTGAGTTCGGCAACGGTTCTGTCAGCCATGGTCTTGCTCCCGCCTTGTGTCCCTGTCCTTCAATAGGTAGCGCCTTTGGCCTTGCCGGCAAACAGCATGCTTTTTCTCGACTCTTGGCGCTTTTCATGCCAATCCCCGCGCCATGGCGCTCGACATCAAGATTTGCGGCTTGAAGACCGACGTGGCAATGGCCGCGGCGCTGGCCGGCGGCGCCAGCCACGTCGGGTTTATCTTCTTCGCCAAAAGCCCGCGCTATGTCGAGCCGGCCGAGGCTGGCCGTTTGCGCGAGGCGGCGCGCGGCAAGGCAAAAGCGGTGGCCGTCACCGTTGATGCCAGCGACGCCTTCCTGGATGAGATCGTGGCAACGATGCAGCCCGACATGCTGCAGCTGCACGGCTCGGAAACGCCGGAGCGTGTGGCCGAGGTGAAAGCCCGTTACGGCTTGCCGGTGATGAAGGCGCTGTCGGTCAGCGAGGCCACCGACCTCGAGCGCATAAAGCCGTTTATCGGCGTTGCCGACCACTTCTTGTTCGACGCCAAGCCACCCAAGGGCTCCGAGCTGCCGGGCGGCAACGGTGTGGCCTACGACTGGCGCATCCTCACCGGCCTTGACGCCGGCGTCGATTACATGCTTTCCGGTGGGCTCAACGCCGCCAATGTCGGCGATGCCCTTCGGCTTGCCAACCCGCCCGGAATAGACATTTCCTCAGGCGTGGAAAGCGCGCCGGGCGTCAAGGATCCGGCGCTGATCGAACAGTTTTTCCGGGCCGTCAGGGCAGCGCGCGACAACCGCGCCGCCTGACCGGCTCAAACCAGAGCATGTCCCGGAAAAGTGGGAACCGGTTTTCCGGCAAGGACATGCCCCCACATCGAGACCAGGAGATCGGCGATGGACAAGCCGGCGACGCCCAATTCCTTCCGCACCGGACCCGACGAACAGGGTATGTTCGGCATTTTTGGCGGTCGTTTCGTTGCCGAAACACTGATGCCGCTGATCCTCGACCTCGAGCGGCACTGGAACGAGGTCAAGAACGATCCGGATTTCAAGGCTGAACTCACCGACCTTTCGACCCACTATGCCGGGCGGCCGTCGAAGCTCTATTTCGCGGAAGGGCTGACCAGGCATCTCGGTGGTGCAAAAGTCTATTTCAAGCGCGAGGACCTGAACCACACCGGCTCGCACAAGATCAACAACTGCCTCGGCCAGATCCTGCTGGCCAAGCGCATGGGCAAGAAGCGCATCATCGCCGAGACGGGCGCCGGCCAGCATGGCGTGGCGTCTGCCACCGTCGCGGCCCGCTTCGGCTTTCCCTGCGTCGTCTATATGGGCGCGACCGACGTCGCCCGCCAAAGCCCGAACGTCTTCCGCATGAAGCTGCTCGGCGCCGAAGTGCGGCCGGTGACCGCCGGCCACGGCACGCTGAAGGACGCCATGAACGAGGCGTTGCGTGACTGGGTGACCAATGTCGAGGACACCTATTACCTGATCGGCACCGCCGCCGGGCCGCATCCCTATCCGGAGTTGGTGCGCGACTTCCAGTCGGTGATCGGCACCGAGGCGCGCGCGCAGATCCTCGAACAGGAAGGCCGGCTGCCGGACACCA
The DNA here is from genome assembly GCF_057784235.1 of Mesorhizobium sp. CNPSo 4670. Classification (NCBI taxonomy): domain Bacteria; kingdom Pseudomonadati; phylum Pseudomonadota; class Alphaproteobacteria; order Hyphomicrobiales; family Phyllobacteriaceae; genus Mesorhizobium; species Mesorhizobium sp. CNPSo 4670. Next base: position 14,877 of record NZ_JBWJFQ010000011.1, read on the forward strand.
TCATCGCCTGTGTCGGCGGCGGCTCCAATGCCATCGGCCTGTTCCATCCCTTCCTCGACGACAAGGATGTTCGCATCATCGGCATCGAGGCCGGCGGCCGTGGTCTCGACGGCATCGAGCACTGCGCCTCGATGAGCGCCGGCGCGCCTGGCGTGCTGCACGGCAACCGCACCTATCTCCTACAGAATTCCGACGGCCAGATCATGGACGGCCATTCGATCTCTGCCGGTCTCGATTATCCCGGCGTCGGCCCGGAGCATTCCTGGCTGCGCGATTCCGGCCGCGTCGAATATGTGCCGATCCTCGACGACGAGGCGCTGGAGGCCTTCAAGCTGACGACACGTGTCGAGGGCATCATCCCGGCTCTGGAATCGGCGCACGCCATTGCGCACGCGGTGAAGATCGTGCCGGCCATGGACAAGGACCAGATCGTCATCGTCAACCTGTCCGGCCGTGGCGACAAGGACGTGCACACGGTTGCCAGCATGCTGGGCATGGAGATCTGATCATGACCACCCGCATCGACCGCCGCATGGCCAAGCTGAAGACCGAAGGCCGCCCGGCCCTCGTCACCTATTTCATGGGCGGCGACCCCGACTATGACACGTCGCTGTCAATCATGAAGGCGCTGCCTGGAGCAGGCGCCGACATCGTTGAACTCGGCATGCCATTCTCCGATCCGATGGCCGACGGCCCGGCGATCCAGGCGGCGGGCCTGAGGGCGCTGAAAGGCGGCCAGACGCTGGTCAAGACGCTAAAGATGGCCTCGGAATTCCGCACCGGCGACAATGAGACGCCGATCGTGCTGATGGGCTATTACAATCCGATCTACATCTATGGCGTCGACCGCTTCCTCAAGGACGCGATCGCCAGCGGCATCGATGGGCTGATCGTCGTCGACCTGCCGCCGGAAATGGACGAGGAATTGTGCATTCCGGCGCTCAAGGCCGGCATCAACTTCATCCGGCTGGCAACGCCGACCACCGACGACAAACGCCTGCCCAAGGTGCTGCAGAACACGTCGGGCTTTGTCTACTATGTGTCGATGACCGGCATCACCGGTTCGGCGCTGGCCGACACAGGCAAGGTGGCGGCGGCGGTGAAACGCATCAAGGGTCATACCGACCTGCCGGTCTGCGTCGGCTTCGGCGTCAAGACCGCCGAGCAGGCCCGCGTGATCGGCGCCAATGCCGATGGCGTCGTCGTCGGCACCGCGATCGTCAATGCGGTGGCCAATGTGCTGGGACCGAAGGGCGAAAAGACCGCCGACCCGGCCGAAGCCGTCGCCACACTGGTCAGCGGCCTTGCGCAAGGCGTGCGCTCGGCCCGCCTTGCTGCCGCCGAATAGTTTTCCTACCTCAGGTTTTGTGCATGCCGTTATCCCAAAACCGGGACTCTTCGTCAGGACAGGAGCCGAAGCGATGAACTGGATCACCAATTACGTTCGCCCGAAGATCAATTCGATGCTCGGCCGGCGCACCGACATGCCCGAGAATCTCTGGATCAAGGATCCGGAGACCGGCGAGATGGTGTTCCACAAGGATCTGGAATCCAACCAGTTCGTCATTCCGTCCTCGGGCCACCACATGAAGATTTCAGCCAAAGAACGGCTGAAGTTCTTCTTCGACAACGGCAAGTACGAGACCCTGGACAACCCCAAGGTCATGCAGGATCCGCTGAAGTTCCGCGACGAGAAGCGCTATGTCGACCGGCTGAAGGACGCCAAGGCCAAGACCGGCTTGGAAGACGCCATCATCAACGCGCTGGGGACCGTCGAAGGCCTGCCGGTGGTGGTGACCGTGCAGGACTTCGCCTTCATGGGCGGCTCTCTCGGCATGGCCGCGGGTGACGCGATCGTGCACGGGTTCGAAGTCGCCTTGCAGCGCAAGCGGCCGCTGATCCTGTTCGCCGCCTCCGGCGGCGCACGCATGCAGGAAGGCATCCTGTCGCTGATGCAGTTGCCGCGCACCACGGTTGGTGTCGACCGGCTGAAGGAAGCCGGCCTGCCCTACATCGTCGTCTTGACCAATCCAACCACCGGCGGAGTCACTGCCTCCTACGCCATGCTGGGCGACGTGCACATCGCCGAGCCGGGCGCGCTGATTGGCTTTGCCGGGCCGCGTGTCATCGAACAGACCATCCGGGAAAAGCTGCCCGACGGGTTCCAGCGCTCCGAATATCTCATGGAACACGGCATGGTCGACATGGTGGTGTCGCGCCTGGAGATGCGCCAGACCATCGCACGGCTGCTGAAGATGCTGCTCAAGATGCCGGAGGAGCAAAAGCCGCTCGAGCCGGAAATCCTGCCGCCTGCAACAATTCCGGCCGAGGCACGGCCACAGGCTTGACGCGACTTTCTTCGCCGCGAACCGCGATTGCGCCATGTCCGTGGCGCGCTGTAGCTTTTTGATTGCCATGGCCATTGTGAAACCGATTCTGGTTCCCGGGCCATGGGCCAGGATTGTGCCATGAAAACGCTTGCCGCCGACCGCGAAATCGAAGCCCTGATGGCGCTTCACCCGAAAGGCTTCGACCTTTCGCTCGACCGCATTTCACGGTTGCTGGAGCGGCTCGACGACCCGCAGGAACGGCTGCCGCCGGTCATCCATATCGCCGGCACCAACGGCAAAGGCTCGTGCGCCGCGTTTTCACGCGCACTGCTTGAGGCGGCGGACTACCGCGTCCATGTCCACACATCGCCGCATCTGGTGAACTGGCACGAGCGTTACCGGCTGGCCGCCGATGGCGGCGGCAGGCTGGTTGACGACAGGGTGTTCGCCGATGCCATCGCCCGGGTCGCCAGGGCCAACGAAGGCGAGCATATCACCGTCTTCGAGATCCTCACCGCTGTCACCTTCCTGCTGTTTTCCGAACACCAGGCCGATGCCGCCATCATCGAGGTCGGGCTTGGCGGCCGTTTCGACGCCACCAATGTCATCAAGGAACCGGCGGTTTCAGTCGTCATGCCGGTGTCGCTCGACCACGAGGCCTATCTCGGAGACCGTGTCGAACTGATCGCCGCCGAAAAGGCAGGCATCATCAAGCGCGGCTGCCCGGTGGTCATCGGCGCGCAGGAAAGCGAGACGGCGCTGCAGGTGCTGATCGAGACCGCCGAGCGGCTTGAATGTCCGACCTTCGTCTACGGCCAGGATTTCCTCGCCTTCGAGGAGAACGGCCGCATGGTCTACCAAGACGAAGACGGCTTGATGGACCTGCCGCCGCCACGGCTGCCCGGGCGCCACCAGTTCGCCAATGCGGCGGCGGCGATCGCGGCGGTCAAGGCGGCCGGATTCGAGATCAGCCATCGCGCCGCCGAGAAGGCGATGACCAGCGTCGCCTGGCCCGGCCGCATGCAGAAGCTGGCGCAGGGCCGGCTGGCGGAGCTGGCGCCGAAGGGCGCCGACATCTGGCTCGACGGCGGCCACAATCCGGGCGCCGGCGTGGTGGTCGCCGAAGCGCTGGCCGAGCAGGAAGAGAAGAACCCGCGGCCGCTCTTCCTCATCTCGGGCATGATCAACACCAAGGACCAGAGCGGATATTTCCGCGCCTTCAAGGGCCTCGCCCGGCATGTCTACACGGTGCCGGTGAGCCTGAGCGACGCCGGCGTGCCGAACGACGAACTGGCGATCCGCGCGACGGAAGCCGGCCTGACGGCCGAACCGGTGAGTTCCGTCGCCAGCGCGCTGATGCTGCTGCGCGACACCTGGGACGGTCCGCCGCCGCGCATCCTGATCGGCGGTTCGCTTTATCTGGCCGGTGCGGTGCTCGCGGAAAACGGCACGCCCCCGACCTGAGGTTGGCTTTCGGCGCAAGGAGCAGTCATGATCAAGGTCAAGCAGCTCGCTCACGTCTGCATCTTTGCCCATGATCTGGAGGCGACGCGAAGCTTCTATCGCGATGTCCTCGGCCTGGACACACAGTTCAATTTCCTGCGCGACGGCAAGATTTTCGGGTTCTACCTCGATTGCGGCGGTCGCAGCCACGTCGAGGTGTTCCAGAAGGACGGGGCCAGCTATAGCGACCTGAACCAGATCAACCACTTCTGCCTTGAAGTGGAAAACATCGATGCAGCGATCGCCCATATCAGGTCGAAGGGCATCGACGTCACGGCAAAGAAGCTCGCCTGCGATGACACCTACCAGGCCTGGATTCGCGACCCCAACGGCGTGAAGATAGAGCTGTTCGAGTATACCGAAAAAAGTGCGCAATTCGCCGGAGGCGATCGTATCGCCGACTGGTAATGGCGCCTGCCTCCCGATGGCCTTCGCGGTTACTTCAATTCGATCTCGATAAAGGCGTATTCGCCCTCATTGGCGTTGATGACGTCGTGTTCGACGCCCTCCTTGCGGAAATAGGGCGCGCCCTTCTTCATCTCGGCGAAGGATTCGCCGTCCTTGGTCAACAGCTTCACCTTGCCGTCCATCAGCGGCACGACGACATAGTCGTGGCCGTGGCGGTGCCAGCCGGTGTTGTCGCCGGGCGCAAAGCGGTATTCGGTGACGATGACGCGCTCATTGTCGATGAAGACGGTGGCCTTGGCGGATCCGGTCATGGGCGTTCTCCTTGCTTCTCGTGACAACAGAAGACATGGAGTGCGCAGGCGTGAGGGCCAGAACCACCCACCGATGACGCCAACAAAAAGCCCGGCGCGAGGCCGGGCTTGATGTCAGGAATTTGGGACGGATCAGGCGAGGCTGCCATTGATCCAGTGCGACAGCGCGGTCTTGGGTGCGGCGCCAACCTTCATGTCGGCCACTTCGCCGCCCTTGAAGATCATCAGCGTCGGGATCGAGCGCACGCCGAACTGCGCGGCGAGCTCGGGATTCTCGTCGATGTTCAGCTTGGCGATCTTCACCTTGGCGCCGAGTTCGGTGGCGATGTCTTCGAGCGCCGGAGCGATCATCTTGCACGGACCGCACCATTCCGCCCAGAAATCGACGACGACCGGTACGTTGGCGTTAAGTACATCGGCCTGGAAATTGCTCTTGTCGACCTTGACGGTGGTCATGCGGAAAATCCTTTCGAAAGTTTTTGTCGCACCAAATGTGGTGGTGATCGCGCCCTTCTTCAAGCAGGTGTTGTGTCACGCTCCTGTGAGTCGAGCAAGGGCGTCATCCATGGCACTGGCCGGCAGTTCGATCAGCCGCGGCGCTTCGGTGAACAGCAAGGCCGCCTTCACCGCGCGTCCGGAATAAAGCGGCTGCAGCAGGGCGCGATAGAGCGCGAGTTGCAGGACGTAAGCCTGCGGGACCTCGACCAGGGAGGCGGGTGCCGGCCGGTTGGTCTTGTAGTCGACGATAGAGACCGCGTCCGGCGTCACCGCCAGCCGGTCGATCTTGCCCGAAATCGAACGCCTTTTGCCCTTGACCTCCAGGCTGCCCATGATCGCGACCTCGGCGCGCGACGATGGCGCAAACAGCGGACCGAAGCCGGGATCGGCGAGAATGCTGGTGACTGAGGCCAGGGCGTTTTCGCGCTCGCCGGCAGACCATTGCCCTCCGATGCGGGAGAGGTAGCGTTGCGCCGCGCCCTCGCGTTCGCCCTCGGCAATGCCCGGCAACATTTGCAGCAATTTGTGCAAAGCGAGCCCGCGCAGCACGGCAAAGCCTGGCTCGGCATCGGCATCGAGCACCGGCGAAGCCTTGTCGACCACCGCTTCCTTGCCTTCGTCGATGAGCGCCGAGGCACCGGATGGCGACAGCGGACGCGGCAAATCCTCGAAAGGCGGCAAGGGCCGGAACAGGGTCGCCGGCAATGGCTCGAAACTGTGCGCTTGCAGCGCCTGCTCGCTGGAAACCAATGCGATGGGCGGCAGCTTGGTGACGTGAAAACGATGCACCGGATCGCCGCCGGCAGGATGCGGGCGCTCCACGCTCTCAGGCGCACCGATCAACGCGCGGCTGACGATCGAGTGCCAGGTGCCGGTGTTCGGCACCCGCTTGCCGTGGTAGCCGCAGACGATCAGCCGATCCTCTGCGCGGGTCATGCCGACATAAAGCAGCCGGCGGTATTCGTCGTCGGCGAGTTCCCGTGCCCGCACCGCCGCAGCCTTGGAAAACCCATTGGCGACGTCGCTGGCCGAGCGCCAGAGATAGCCCTTGCCGTCCCAGCCCGAACCGTCGAAGGGCATCAGGCGCGGCAGATGCTGGTCGCTGAACGGCGCCGAACCGCCGTCGACCAGGAACACGACCGGCGCTTCCAGGCCCTTGGCCGCGTGCACGGTCATGACGCGAACCTCGTCGCGCGTCTGGTCCATCTCGCGCTTGATCTCGGGGCCGGCATTCTCCAGCGTCGACAGGAAAGCTTCCAGCCCGGGCAGGCCGGTTCGCTCATCGGTGAGGCAAAAGCTCAGGAACTCGTCGAGAATGTCGCCGGCCTCGGGCCCGAGCCGCGCGATCAACCTCTTGCGCACGCCGTCGCGCGCCAGCAGGCCTGCATAGAATTCGAACACCGGCTTGAAGGCGGCCTCGTTCGTCCAGACGTCGAGCTGGGCGACGATCGCCGCCAATACCTCGCTTTCACCGGCATGGGCGCGGAGCGACGTGATCAGCGACAGGCCAGCCGGCCTCTCCGCAGCAAGCGCAAAAAGCCTCTCTTCCGGCAGGTCGAAGATCGGGCTGCGCAGGACGGCTGCGAGCGACAGATCGTCCTGCGGCTGGATGAGCAGATGGCCGAGCGCGATCAGGTCCTTGACCGCGATGTGTCCGGGCAAGCTCAGCCGGTCGGCGCCGGCAACTGGAATGTCGCGGCGCTTGAGCGCCCGGGTCAGCGCATGGACGAAGCGGTCGCGCTTGCGCACCAGCACCAGCACGTCGCCCGGCCGCAGCCGCTTGCCACGGCCTTCGATGATCTCGCCGGCGCCGATCCAGCCGGCGATGGTCGCGGCGACGTTCTCGGCAACGCGCACCGCCGGCGCATGGGCATGGTCGATCGCTTGCGTCCAGTCGTCGGGCTCGTCGACGACGTCGGCACCGACCGACGGCCAGACTTCGACATAGCCCGGCGCATCGGTGCGGATCGCCTGGTGGCGCAGCGGATCGGGATCATGGCTGATGCCGCGCCGCACGATGGGATCGGCAAAGACGCGGTCGACCGCCGTCAGAACGTCGTCGGTCGAGCGGAACGACCAGGTCAGCTTGAGGTCGGCGAAGGACGCCTCGGCATCACGCACCCGTCCCGCAAACAACAGCCGGCTGTCGGCGAACGAATCCGGGGCGGCGCCCTGAAAGGAATAGATCGACTGCTTTTCGTCACCGACGGCAAAGATCGTGCGATGCACCCTGTCGCGGGCGCCGAAGCCGGCAAAGAACTCTTCCGCCAGCCGCTTCACCACCTCCCATTGATCCGGGCTGGTGTCCTGCGCCTCGTCGAGCAGGATGTGGTCGATGCCCTGGTCGAGCTTGTACTGCACCCACGGGCCAGCGTCGGGCCGCGCCAGCAGATTGACCGTGCGGGTGATCAGGTCGTTGAAGTCGAGAAAGCCGCGGCTGCGCTTCAGCACTTCGTAACGGGCGATCAGCCAGTCGGCTATGGTCAGCGCAGCACGCGTGCCTTCCAGCATCCTGAACAGCGCCAGCCTGTCGACCGTTTCGACGATGACATTGGCCGTCGAGAGATAGCGTTCCACCAGATCCGGCAGCCGGTCGACCAGGGTCTTCTTGAATGCCTTGGCCGGATCATAGGCGTCGCCATCGGTCTTGAGAAAGGCCCTCGCCAGCAGTTGCAGACGGCGAACCGGGTCGCTTTCGGCGAAAGCCTGACGCGCATAGGGCAGGATGTTGTTCAGCACCGTCCTGGCATCGGTGGCATCTGCGGCCTGGGCGAAGCCGGCAAAATAGTCGGGCAGGAAACCCGTCAACGGCCAGACCGATGCCGCTATGCCTTCGGCGGTCTGGCCCGGGCGGAAATGGAATTCATCGAACAGCGCCTGGAAACGCGTCCCGTCGCGCCCGACGGCGTCGATGAAATTGCGCAGGCCGTCGCGCTTGCGCACGATCTCGCCCAGCAAGGCGTCGAGCCCGGCTTCGCCGCCACGATCGAGAATGGCGGCAAAGGCCTCGGCCAGGTCCATGTCGCCGGCGGTCGTCCCGGAAATCATGTCGCGGCGCGCGGTGGCGAACAGCGATGCCTCCATCGGTGGATCGAGCATCTCGAAATGGGCCGGGATGTTGGCCTCCAGCGGGAACTGGTGAAGCACCGATTCGCAAAAGGCGTGGATGGTCTGGATCTTCAGCCCGCCGGGCGTTTCCAGCGCCTCGGCGAACAGGCGCCGCGCCCGGCGCATGGTCTCAAGATCGGGCCGGCGGCCTTCCAGCATTTCGATCCTTGCCGCAAGCTCCGCGTCGGCGAGTGCCGTCCACTCCGACAGCGTAGAAAAGACCCGGTTCGACATGTTGGCGGCGGCGGCGCGTGTATAGGTCAGGCACAGGATCTTTGACGGATCGGTGCCGCCCAGCAGCAGCCGGATGACGCGCTGGGCTAGCACATGGGTCTTGCCGGAGCCGGCATTGGCCGACACCCAGGCGGAATTCTGGGGGTCGGCGGCGCGAGCCTGGCTGGTCGCGGTGTCGCTGGGAATGGGATAGGCCTTCTTCATGCCTCCCCTCCCTCGTCGCCGGCATCGCCGCCGGCGGACCATTCGAGCACGCGGGCAAGGTGGTCGTAGTCGCCATCGGTCTCGCCTTCGCGAAACGGCAGCGCGCGCGACAGATAGCCGGTCGCCGGGTCGGCATAGTGGATCAACAGCTTTTCCAGCCGCGCCCAGGCCTCTTCGGCAAGATCGGTGGCGGTGCGCGGCTGGCGATTGTGTTCAAGGATCGATTCCTCGAACACCTCGCCATTCGGCTTCAGCCGCACGAACGCCAGTTGCGAGGGTTCGCGGGCGCCCAGATCCTTGAAGGCGCCGCGCCTGAGCAGCGCGCCCTCCAGTGCCAGTTGCGGTGCGAGCAGCGTGTGCGCCTGCGCCTTGGACGGCGACGAGCCTGTCTTGTAGTCCAATATATCGGCCATGCCACCGGCCAGCAGGTCGACGCGGTCGGCATAGCCGGACAGCGTCACGCCGGACTGGCCGACGACGGTCTTGCCGGCACGCTCTTCGGCATGCCGCCGCATCACCGCGCCGGCGCGCGTGCGCTCCCACTCGATGATGTTGGCGGCGAGTTTTTCGAAACGCGGCCACCACACCGCCTCGACATCGGCCGGAAGTGCGGCTTCGGCAAAGCAGGCGCGGCCGGCAGCGATGAGGCCGGCGAGCGCGTCGGCTGCGCGCGGATCGGCAACGCGCGCCGAGAACACATGCAGGATGGCGTGAAACAGCGTGCCGCGCTCGGCCGCACCGGGATCGCGGATGACCGGATCGAGCGGCATCAGGCCGAGGATTTTTCGTGCATAGACGGCGTACGGATCACGCCGCAGGGTCTCGATCTCGGTGACCGAGAAATGGCTCGGACGCACCGACAAAGGCGGCTTCGGCTGCGGCCGCGTTGCGAAATCCTGCCTTGGGCCGGTATCGAGCGCGCGTGCCCAGGCGAGCAATTCGTCGCCCCGCCGGCGTAGTTCAGCGGCCTGGTCGTTACCGATGAAAGTGAGCAGGCGCTGCAGCCAGCGCGACGGCACGGCAGGCGCGTCGCCGGCACGCGCCGAGCGGGCCAGCACCACCGTCTTCGCACCCATGGCCATCTGGAAATCATGCGCGGCGAGGCCGATGCGCCGTTCGGGCGGTTCGAGATCGATGCCGGTCTTCATCAGCCGCGACATGAAGCGGTCGCTCTCGGGCTTGCGCGGCCACACGCCCTCGTTGAGCCCGCCGATGACCAGCGTGTCGACATCCTGCAAGCGCGCTTCCAGCGCGCCCCAGATGGCGATGTTCCTGTCGGTTCCCTGTGCCGGCTTGACCGTTTCAGGCGCGATCAGCGCCGCCATCACGTCGGGCCACTCGTCCGCGGCGAAGGACAGCGGTGCAGACGCGGCGACCAGCCCGCGCAGCAATTCGGCAAGCTTCTCGCCGGCGTCACCCGCATAGAGCGCGCCAAGGCCGCCATCGGCGGTGCGGCCGAGATTTTCGAGCGCCACGACGCTGGCTCCGACCAGCGCTGCAAGGTCGGCGTCCGCCTGGCCGCGAAACGCCGCGAGCGGCGCCAGCGCCTGTGTGAGACGTTCGAGCAAATTCTTCGCGGCTTCGATGGAGCGCAGGGTGAGACGGGAAAACCAGAAGGGCTGCCGGCTGCCGCCGCCAAGGCCGGTGAGACGGGTTTCGAACGGTTCCGGTAGCGAAACGATGTCGGGGCGGCCGGTGCCGCCGCGCAGCGCCACCAGTTCGACGAGTTCCGCCGCGTGGCGCATATCGGCCCGTTCGAGGCCAAGCCCAAGCAGCGGATGCTTGAGCAGTGACAGCAAGCCAATGGGATCGCCTGGCCGGAACACCGCCTCGAGCGCCAGCCCGAGCAGGCTGGCGGCCGGGGTGTTGGCGAGCGGCGTGCCACCGGAATCGTCGGCAACGACGCCGAACCGCAGGAGCTCGACCGAGACGCGCCGCGCCAGCGCGCGGTCGCCGGTCACGAGAGCCGCGCGTTGGCCGGGCTCTTCGATAGCGCGCTTGAGCGCGACGGCGATCGCGACGGCTTCATCGCGTTCGCTGGCGGCTTCGAGCAGCGTCACACCGGCAAAGGCCCCGGCAATGTCGGGCGCAGAAAAGCCGTTGCGCGTCTCGGCCCACAATTCGGTGGTTTCGGCCGGCCGCAGCGCTTCGCCGACCAGGGCGGCGCGGAGCGCAAGCCGCGGCTCGGCTGTGCCGATCTCTTCGACATCGCCGCGCAGCACACCGATCTTGCCGATCAGCCTGGCGAGACCGTATTGCGGGTGGCCGAGCACGGCCGGACGCGCGCCGGGTGCGGCGATTGCCTGGAACGACGCTTCGTCTAGCGTCCGGTCGAGACCGGGCAGCACGATGGCGCCGCCGGGTAAGCGGGCAATCGCGGCAAGCAACTCGGCCGTGGCCGGTATCGAGCCGGTCGAGCCCGCAGCGATGACCGGCCCGGCTGGCGGATTGCGCTGCAGCCGTGCGGCTTCAGCGCGGATCAGCGCGCTGCGATGTGCGGCCGGGTTGGAGCGATCATGTTCTTCAAGGAATTTCGGCCACGCATCGGTGACGATGCCGAGAAATTCAAGCGTCACTTGCCACCATCCGGCAAGGTTACCGGTCACCAGGCCGGTGAGCTTGGCCCAATCCGTGCCTTCCGTCTCGATTTCGTCCATCAGCCGGGCGAGATCGCGCGACAGCCAGATCGCGTCGGCGGTAGAGGCAGGGATGACGATCTCCTCGGCGAAGAGCGCCGCGACATGCGCCGGCAGCCGGCGTTTCCAGGCGCGGACCAGCGGCGCCAGCAGCAACAGGCGTTCGCTTGCCGAAATCGGCGGCGCGAGGTCGATGGCGGCGGATGCCTCGGTTTCGAATGCAGCCTCATCCTCATCGAACTCGCCGAGCGGACGGATGACCGGCAGGATCGCCGACCCACCGCCGCCGCGTGCCGCCAGGCTGTCGACGAAAACACCCCGCAAGGCGCGCGCCGCGCGCCGCGTCGGCACATAGATGGTGACGTCGGCCAAAGCCAGCGGGTCGCCGACAAACCGGAACCCCGGAACAAGGCGCCCGGCAAGCAGCGCCTCGGCAAGCGTCGGCAGGAACGGCGCTCCGGAGGGAATTGAGAAAACGCGGCTTGAGCCGCTCATTTCACATTAGATCGTTGTGCGCCCACTTGGGCGCACAAAAGATGATCTAACTCTTTGTATCTACGCATCGTGCTTTCCAAAAATCGAATCCGATTTTTGGGCCGATGCGGTGGCTAGCGCGCCGGCCACCGCCGCTTCCGCGAGCGGAATGGCATCGGGCGTGCCGACGGTGATCCAATGACCCTGCATCGGCATGCCGAACAGCCGGCCGGCAGCAATGGCGGTGTCGAAATATGCGTTGAGCGAGCGCGGCCCGGGCTGCGCATCCTCGAACAGGCGCGGATGGACGATCGCCGCTCCGGCATAGATCAGGCCGGCCGGATCGCCTTTTGATCGCCGCAAGCCGCCATCCGGCGCCACCAGGAAATCGGTGCTGCCGCAGTGTCCGGTCGCCTGATGGAGATCCGCCAGCATCAGCAGAATATCCATTTTCGCCGCGTCCCATGCAAGGGCAAGACGGCCGAGATTGAGAGGACCCTGGTCGATCCAGAAGGTGTCAGCGTTGAGGATGTAGAAGGGTTTTCCGCCCAGCTCGGGCAGCGCCTTGACGATGCCGCCGGCGGAATCGAGCAGCTTTTCGCTCTCATCGGAGATGATGATTTTTGGCCTGCGGCGCGCCGCGACATGGGCAATGATCTGTTCGGGAAGATAATGGACGTTGACGACGGCCTTGCCGACACCGGCGGCGGCCAGGCTGTCGAGCCCCCAGTCGAGCAAGGTCTTGCCGGCGATCTTGACCAGCGGCTTGGGAATGGTGTCGGTGATCGGCCGCATGCGCTTGCCAAGCCCGGCGGCGAGCACGATGGCAGTGTCCGGTCTTGCTGTCACAGTGCCCGCTCCTCCAGCAAGCCGTTGGCGTTGTAGAACTCCCGCAGGCTGGCCAGCCCCGGATGAGACAGCGCCCGGCGCAGATAATCGCGAATGCGCGGCAGGTGCTTCAGATAATATGGCTTGCCGTCGCGCTTTTCGAGGCGGACGAAGATGCCTAGGATCTTGGAGTTTCGCTGCGCCGCCATGATCGCGTAGGATTCCAGGAAGCCTTCTTCGTCGAAGGCGCCGGCTGCGTGGCGCGCCGCGACATAAGCGTCGAGCGTCTCTCTCTCGATCTCGGGCGACATCGTAACACGCGCGTCCATGGCGAGCGAGGCAACGTCATAGGCACACGGACCGATCAGTGCGTCCTGGAAATCGACGATGCCGAGCCGATCATGCTTGGCTCGATCGCCGCGCCAGATGATGTTGGGCGAATGGAAATCCCGCAGCATCAGCGTGGTTTCGCGGCCTTGCAGCCGGTCGAGGTGCGCGTTCCATTGCTTGTGGTAACCGGCACGCAGGGTATCGCTTGCCGGGCCGCCCGATATCGCCGGCACGTACCAGTCGACCAGCAGATCGGCTTCGATCATCATGGCGTCGCGGTCGAAAGGCGGCACGTCGTGGAAGCCGCCTTGCCCCGTTGCCAGGCGCTGCGGCCAACTCCTGCCATGCATCATGGCCAGCAGTTCGGCCGCCGCCGAGTAGCGCGCGGCCACCGGTTGGCCATCGCCGTTGAGAAATCCTTCCGAACCAAGATGCTCAAGCAGCAGGAACCCCTGATTCTGGTCCTCGGCATGGATTTCCGGAACGCTGACCCCACCCGCCTTCAAAGCCCGGTCGATGGCGACGAAGGCGGAGACCGACTGCGCGGTGTGAGCGATCTCGGCATAGGGCTTGCCGTCGCGGACCGGCGGCCCGAGCACCAGCCGCGGCGAGTTCATCAAGACCTGCGGCTTTTGGCCGGAAAGCGAGACAATCTCGTAGGAGCGGGCCGAGGCATCGCCGATGAAATGGCGGCGCCTTGCGTCGCCCCAGCCGGCAGTTTGGAGAAAGTCGCGCATGGCCAGCGATCGCGCCACGCGGTCGAAGGCGGCGCCCTCGCCCGACAGCCGGGCTAGCCGTCCCTCGCCATGCTGAACGAGTTCGATCAGAACCGAGGTTTTCGGCAGGTAGCCTTCGGCTCGTTCGGGCCATTCGACCAGAGCTGCGCCTTGCGCCAGGGCTTCGTCGAAACCAAGTTCGTCAATCTCAGGCGCCGAGGACAGGCGGTAGAGATCGAAATGATGGACAGGGATGCGGGTGTCGTAGCTCTGCACCAGCGTGAAGGTCGGACTTGGAACCTCGAGACCAGCATCGTCGGCCAAAGTCCTGATCAATGCCCGCGCCAAGGTGGACTTGCCGGCGCCGAGGTCGCCCTTGAGGGCCAGGACATCGCCTGGGCGCAATGACATCGCCAGATCCTCGCCCAGCAACGCTGTCTGTGTCTCGTCGGCGAGTAAACGCTCCAGCACCAATCCCGTCATCGAGCGCGCTACTCGGCCGCGGCGCGGATGCCCGGCATGTCGGGAAAGGTGCAGATGACGGTCGTGCCCTTGTCCTTGCCGGTTTCAATGCGAACGCTGCCGCCATGCAGCTCGACAAAGCTCTTGACGATCGACAGGCCGAGACCGGCACCGCGCCGGCGGCCGCCATTGGCACGCGGCTCAAAACGGCGGAACACCGAATCGAGCAAATCCGGCGGCATGCCGGGGCCGTCGTCATGAACCGAGAATTCCACCCCGTCCGCCAGATGGCGGCAGGTGAGCCGGATGGTGCTGGCCTCCGGCGCATAGTTGGCGGCGTTGCTGAGCAGATTGTAGAGGATCTGGCGCACGCGGATCTCGTCGCCGTGGAACGTCTTTGGCGCCGCGGCGGCGTTGACCTCGAGCCTGATCGAATGCTCTTCCAGCCTGTCGGCCACCAGTTCGGCCGCGGCCGCGATGGTGCGATCGACATGCACCTCTGAAATGTCGAGCTGCATGATGCCGGCGTCGACCGTCGCCAGGTCGAGGATGTCGTTGACGATGGTGAGCAGGACCGAGGAGGACGAGCCGACATGCTCGACATATTCGCGCTGCTTCTGCGTCAGCGGACCGGTCGCCGGCAGCGACAGAAGTTCGGTGAAGCCGATGATGTTGGTCAACGGCGAGCGCAATTCATAGGAGACGTGCTGGACGAATTCGTTCTTGAGCTGGTCGGATTTCTGCAGCGCCTCGTTCTTGTCCTTCAGGGCCCGCTCGACGTTGACGCTGTCGGTGACGTCGACGAAGGTCATCATCACTTGCCCGTTGGGCAGCGGGATCATGGCGTAGCTCAGCACATTGCCATTGTTGAGTTCGGTCTGACCGTGGCGGTCGCGGCGCTCGTCATCGAAGCCGGTGATGGCGGCAACGAAGCCCGGCCAGGGACTGTCCGCCGCCTGCCGGTCGCAAAGGTCGCGGATCGTGGATACGTGCACATTGGGTTTTGCCGCGTCGCCGCTCAAGCCCCAGAGCTTGGCAAAGGCAGGGTTCGACAGTCGAAGCCTGCCATCGGGACCGAACACCGCCACGCCTTCGGCAAGATTGTCGAGCGTCTCGCCCTGCACCCGCACCGCTGTCTGGTAGCGGCTTTCGAGATCCATCTTCTCGGTCAGGTTCTCGAACACCCAGGTCACGCCGCCCTTGGGCTGCGGGTTGGCGACGACGCGGATGGTCTTGCCGTCCGGCAGATGCCACCAATGTTCCTGCGATTCGACGGCGCGGTAAGCGCCGAGCAGGCCTTCCTTCCAGCGGCGCCATTCCGGCTGCTCGGCGATCTTGCCCGAGCTGCGCAGCCGGTCGAGCAGCAGGGCATTGTCGGGAGCGCTGTGCAGGAAGCCGCTGTCGAGCCCCCACAGCTTCTGGAAAGCCTGGTTAAAGAACCGCAACTTCTCGTCGGTGTCGAAAATAGCGACCGCCGTGTTGAGCTGATCGAGTGTGTCGGCGTGGCTCCTGACGGTCCGTTCGTACTCGCTACGAACGGTCTCGATGGCGCTGGTGTCGCAGGCAAGGCCGGCCGAGCCATCCGCACCGGCAAAGTCGGTGACCGCGAACATACGGCGGTCGCCTTCGATCACGGTGGAAAGCGACTGCTCGAAGACCGGATGCGTCTTGTGCTGGGCGGCAATCGCATCGCGTGCCTGGCCGCCGAGGAACTCCTTTGCCTCGCGAACCGCGGCTTCGGCACTTTCGGCTTCGACCGCATCGGCATAGGCCCGGTTGACCCACTTCAGCCGCCCATCCTCGCTGCGAAGCCATGCCGGCATGTTCAGCGCGTCGAGCAGGCCGATCATCGTGTCATGGTCGGCCGCCAGCCGCTGGTTCTCGATCTTCAGCCTGGCCTGGCTGCGCTGCGTCTCCGAGAGCGAGACGAAACGCACCAGCACGTGGGCGGCGCTCTTGCGGCCATGCACTTCGAGCGGTGCGCCGGCCTGCGATTCGATGACGAGGTCGAAGTGTTTGGCCTTTTCGCGCAATCCCGCGATGGCGTGTTCGAGCGCCGCCGCCGAACGCGGCATCAGCCAGCGGCCGAAAGCAAGGAAAGCGGCCCGGTCCTCGGGAGCACCGCTTTCCACAGGCAATGTGCCGATGAGTTCGGGCTTCTTGTTTTCCGCGGCCCAGACGACCAAGCGCTGGTCGCGCAGATTGAGCAGCGCTTCCGAGCGGCGCAGGGCCGCGTTGATGTCGGCGAGGCGGCTCCTGAGTTCGACATTGTCCGCCGAGGTGCGGGCTCTTTCGCGGATGAGAACGATGGCCGACAGAAGTGCCGCGCCCGTCACGCCGACAAACACCGCAAGCTGCATGACCTCGACCGCGCTGATCGACATCCCGGCCGTGGTCACGCCGGCGGCTTCCGCATGCGCAACCGCATTGGCCAAGGGGCAGGCAAACGCGGATGTGGCAAGGAACAGTGCCGCGCGAGCACGCCATGAAAGGCTTCCGCCTTGCAAGGCGGAGCCAGTAACCCCCGAATCGTCTTGGCCGCCGGAAACGGCCCGTCCCGCTCTGTGCGGGTGTTGCCCCGGCATGTCTTGGTCCTCTCCGCCGCCTGAATGCAAGACCGCCCTGATGCGCGCCTCTCTTGATCCCCCTCTCGGGCCGGAAGCGTCGCGAATCACCTGACAATAAACCCTCGCCGAATCGCCGTGAAGGCTGGCGACGCGCAAAAATAAAGCCGGGCGAAAAGTCAATCGCCCGGCATCAATATCTGGTAGCAATTTTAGCTTTGGTTAATAGCGGTAGTGTTCCGGCTTGAACGGTCCCTGCTGAGTCACGCCGATATAGGCAGCTTGCTCGCCGGACAATTCGGTCAGGCGGGCGCCAAGCTTGTCGAGATGCAGGCGCGCGACCTTTTCATCGAGATGCTTGGGCAGGACATAGACCTGGTTCGCATACTGGCCGGGCTTGGTGTAGAGCTCGATCTGGGCCAGCACCTGGTTGGTGAAGGAGGCCGACATGACGAAGCTCGGGTGACCAGTGGCGTTGCCGAGATTGAGCAACCGGCCTTCCGAAAGCAGGATCATCCGCTTGCCGTCCGGGAAGGTGATCATGTCGACCTGCGGCTTGACGTTGGTCCATTTCAGGTTGCGCAACGCGGCGACCTGGATCTCGTTGTCGAAGTGACCGATGTTGCCGACGATCACCATGTCCTTCATCGAGCGCATGTGGTCGAGGGTGACGACGTCCTTGTTGCCGGTGGTGGTGATGACGATGTCAGCGGTGGGTGCCGCATCTTCCAGCGTGACGACTTCAAAACCATCCATCGCCGCCTGCAGGGCGCAGATCGGGTCGACCTCGGTGACCTTGACGCGGGCGCCGGCGCCCTTGAGCGAGGCCGACGAGCCCTTGCCGACGTCGCCGTAGCCGCAGACGACCGCGACCTTGCCGGCCATCATGGTGTCGGTGCCGCGGCGGATGCCGTCGACCAGCGATTCCTTGCAGCCATATTTGTTGTCGAATTTCGACTTGGTGACCGAGTCGTTGACGTTGATGGCGGGGAAGGGCAGCAGACCCTTCTTCTGCAGCTGGTAAAGCCGGTTGACGCCGGTGGTCGTCTCTTCGGTGACACCGCGGATCGCCGCCTTCTGCTTGGTGAAGAAGCCGGGCGACGCCTTCAGGCGCTTCTTGACCTGGGCGTAGAAATACTCCTCTTCCTCGCTCTGCGGGTTGGACAGCACGTCCTCGCCGGCCTCGGCGCGGGCGCCGATCAGGATGTACATGGTGGCGTCGCCGCCATCATCGAGGATCATGTTGGAGGTGCCGCCGTCGGCCCACTGGAAGATCTTGTCGGTGTAGTCCCAATATTCCTCGAGCGACTCGCCCTTGACGGCGAACACCGGAATACCCGCCTCGGCAATGGCCGCGGCCGCATGATCCTGGGTCGAGAAAATGTTGCAGGAAGCCCAGCGAATATCGGCGCCGAGCGCCTTCAGCGTCTCGATCAGCACCGCCGTCTGGATGGTCATGTGCAGCGAACCGGTGATGCGCGCGCCCTTCAGCGGCTTCTTGTCGCCGAATTCCTCGCGGCTGGCCATCAGGCCCGGCATTTCGGTTTCGGCGATCTCGATTTCCTTGCGGCCCCAGCCGGCAAGCGAGATGTCGGCGACCACATAGTCCTTGCTACCCGTCATGGCAGTGCTCCGATGCGAATTGTTCTTGCTGCGAATTGGTTGCGGATGCGCCCACGCCGGTCGGCGCGTCGAAGGGCGCGAATTGCCGGTCTGACTAGCAGATCGGGGCTTGGACGACAATGGGATATAAAGAAATCTTTATCCCTGCATGTCCATCGGACATGCTTTGGCGATGTAGAGGATCAGCTTTCCTCGCCGAAACGGGACGCCACCAGTTGCTCCAGCGCGTCGATGACCTGCAGCGCCTGCGGCCCGCTGGCGGTGACACGGATCGAGTAGCCCGGGCTTGCCGCCAGCATCATCAGGCCCATGATCGAGGTGCCGCCGACCTTGACGCCGTCCTTCTCGACATGCACCGAGGCGTCGAAGCCGCTCGCTAGCTGGACGAATTTTGCCGAGGCGCGCGCGTGCAGGCCACGCTGGTTGATGATGGGAAAGTCCCGGACGATCTGATCTTCTTCCGGGGACAGCGCGTTCATTTGCTGCTCAAAAGCTGGCTGGCGACGTTGATGTATTTGCGGCCGGCGGCCTGCGCCTCGTCAAGTGCGGCCGCCATGTTGTCGCCCTTGCGGATCGAGGAGAGCTTGATCAGCATCGGCAGGTTCATGCCGGCGATCACCTCGGTGCGGCCGGACTCCATCACCGAAATGGCAAGGTTGGAGGGCGTGCCGCCGAACATGTCGGTCAGCACGATGACGCCCGTCCCGGTGTCGACACGGGCGACGGCGTCGACGATGTCGCGGCGACGCTGCTCCATATCGTCATCGGCGCCGATCGCCACGGTTTCGAAATTGTCTTGTGGCCCGACGACATGTTCCACGGCATGTCGGAACTCGGCGGCCAGTTGACCGTGCGTTACAAGCACGAGTCCGATCATTCTTTGGTGGCTCCCGTCATCGCCGCTTCACAGGCGCATATTATGCTCGCCAGCCATTCCAGGCGGCGGGAGCGCTATCTTGTCGACGCGAGGCCGGTTGACAAGCCCCAAATTGCGCCGGCCCATGCCATTTTGACGCATTGCAACAAAAAATCCGGAGCGGATCATAGAAAAGGCGCGATCGACAGCCGCGCCATCACGGCGGGCAAGGCTGTGGCGGCGTTGCGCTCGGCAAGGTCGATACGCGGCACCGGGCAGCCTGCGACCGGCTCACTGATTTCCTCCTGGAAACGGGCCATCTCTGCCTTTGGCACCAGCCTCACATGCAGGTCGATCACTCCGCCCGGCTCGAACGGCAGCGGGCGGGGCATGAATCCAGGCACCTCGGCGAGACCGGCAATGGTCGCCGGCACGCGACAGACCAGCCGCCCGGCGCGGGCCGCGGCAAGCAGCCTGTCGTCGCCGATCAGCCGCGAGAACAGCCCGCGCGCGCGGCAATGGTCCAGCAGTGTCAGCGCCAGCGTCGTCTTGCCGGCGCCAGACGGCCCGGTGATAAGGACACCGCGCTCACCGATCAGGATCGCGGTTCCGTGAATGTTTTCAGGCTGCGCAACTGGATCAGGCACGATCTTATCCGGGATCATGCTTCTGCCGGCAGTGTCACGACGAAGCGCGCGCCCTTGATTTCGCCGGGCTTGGTGCCGGGGATGTTCTCGGCGGTCAAGGTGCCGCCATGGGCCTCGACGATCTGCCTGGATATCGACAGGCCTAGACCCGAATTCTGGCCGAACGCCTCGCCTGCGGGCCGGTCGGTGTAGAAGCGTTCGAAGATGCGGTCGATGTTGTCGGCGCGGATGCCGGGACCATTGTCGTCGACGGTGACGATGTTGAACTTGCCGGCGCGCGCCAGCGACAGGCTGATGTGGCCATGGTCCTCGGGAACGAAGGAGCGGGCGTTCTCGATCAGGTTGGTGATGACCTGGCCGATGCGCAGATCATGACCGACGACCACATAGCCTTTGACGCCCTGCGGCAGCTTGGCGACCTTGAACTCGATCTCGACGGCCTTCTTGTTGCGCGTGGCTTCACGCGAGACGGCAACGAGATCGGTGATGAACTTCTTCAGGTCGACCGTGCCTGCATCTTCACGTGCCAGTTCGGCATCGAGACGGGAGGCGTCGGAAATATCGGTGATTAGCCGGTCCAGCCGCCTGACATCGTGCTGGATAATGTCCATCAGCCGGCTGCGCGAATTGTCGTTCTTGGCCAGCGGCAAGGTTTCCACCGCGCTGCGCAGCGAGGTCAGCGGATTCTTCAATTCGTGTGACACATCAGCCGCAAAACTTTCGATTGCCTCGATGCGGGCGTAGAGCGCGTTGGTCATGTCGCGTATGGCGATCGACAGATTGCCGATCTCATCCTGGCGGTCGGAAAAGTCCGGAATTTCCTCGCGGCTCTTGACGCCGCGCCGCACCCGCACGGCCGCCGCCGACAGCCGGCGCAGCGGATTGGCGATGGTGGAGGCAAGCAGCATCGACAGGATAGCGGTGACAAGCGCCGCGATGCCGAAGACGCGCAGGATCGCCTTGCGCTCGGCGGCGACGATCTTGTCGATGTCACCGCCTTCGGTCGACAGCATCAGCACGCCGAGGACGGCGCGGAAGCGCTGGATCGGCACCGCCACCGAAACAATCTGCTCGCCTTGTTCCGAGACGCGCACGATGGTCGACGGGCTGCCGGTGAGCGCCTTGACCACTTCCGGGAAAGCCGCGCCATTGCCGCCCGGCTGCTCATGATAGACCGGCAGCTCGGTGTTGCGGAAGAAATCGAAGACGAATTTCTGGATGCGCTCGACCAGATCGGGCTCTTCCTCTTCGACCGGCGGCAGGTCGTAGCGCAGGATCTGGCCGCGCGAATAGAGATGGCGCGAATCGAGCAGCAGATTGGCATCGCGGTCATAGATGCGGGCGCGCGTGCGGGTCGGCGAGATCAGCCTTCGCAGCACCGGCGCGACACGCTCCGGATTGATCGGGAAGTCGAGATTGTCGAGCTGGTCCGAGCCCGGCCCAAGGCTTTCGCCGGCCTGCAGCTCGAGCAGCTTTTCCGGGTCGATGCTGATCGAATCCGTCTCGACCGTCGCCGACGCGGCGATGGCACCGGCGATGATCTCGCCCTGGGTCATCAGGCTCTCGACGCGGGCGTCGATCAGCCCGTCACGAAAGGTGTTGAGATAGAGGATGCCGGTGACCAGGACGGCGAGGCCGGCGAGGTTGAGGAAGAGGATGCGGCGCGTCAGGCTGGAAAAGATATGATGGCCGAGGAAGCGGCGCATCGGCACCGTGATTTTCGAGAGGAATGACGGCATGATACGCGACGGCCGCCTGGCAGCGCCCGCCGGTCTTGTTCGCTGCTGTGCTTCCACTGCCATCGAATAGCAGCTCCCGCCTAGTCTTTGCCTTGATGCATGTCGTTGTCCCAAAACCGGGCCCACTTTTGGGCGACATTCATCAGCTTACGCTTCGCGGAACCGGTATCCGACTCCGTAGAGGGTTTCGATCATCTCGAAGTCGTCGTCGACGGCCTTGAACTTCTTGCGCAGCCGCTTGATGTGGCTGTCGATGGTGCGGTCGTCGACATAGACCTGTTCATCATAGGCCGAATCCATCAGCGCATCACGGCTTTTTACGACACCGGGACGCTGCGCCAGCGAGTGCAGGATCAGGAACTCGGTGACGGTCAACGTCACCGGCTCGCCCTTCCAGGTGCAGGTGTGGCGCTCCTGATCCATGACCAGCTGGCCGCGTTCGAGCGAGCGGGCCTGCTGGCTGGGCGTCTTTGCCGCAGCCTCGCGGGCACTGGCCCGGCGCAGCACGGCGCGCACCCGCTCGACCAGCAGACGCTGCGAGAACGGTTTGCGGATGAAATCGTCGGCGCCCATCTTGAGGCCGAACAATTCGTCGATCTCGTCGTCCTTCGAGGTCAGGAAAATCACCGGAAGGTCGGACTTCTGGCGCATCCGGCGCAGCAGTTCCATGCCATCCATGCGCGGCATCTTGATGTCGAGGATGGCAAGGTTCGGCGGGCGTGCCGCCAGCCCTTCCAGCGCAGACGCACCATCCGTGTAGGTCTCGACACGATACCCCTCGGATTCGAGGGCGATCGACACCGACGTCAGAATGTTGCGGTCGTCATCGACAAGCGCGATTGTTGCCATTTCAAGCGGCTCCCTCATGAGCTGTCCCTTCTTTCGTAGAGAAGGGGCTTTTGCAGGACAAATTAGGTACAAAATGTGGCATAGGCCTTGTCCGCTGTCACGCGCGGCATGCCGGCGGCCACAATCCTACCTCGATATGGATTGGACGAACGAACACCGCCAATCCTTTGGGCAACCACCAAACTTTTTGCACATATAAACGATTTAAACAACTTTCAAAATTTTTAAATCGATTAATGATTTGATATCATTTGGCTTTTCTGGTTCTGACGATCTCAGCCTGCTTGTGGGCATGCCGAATATACGCCGGCAAAGACGCGGAAAACGAAGAGGGACACTTGATGTCGGAAGTCGGAAAACGCAATTCTGCCTGTGCGATCGATCATATCGGCCTGAAGACCACCGGCGTGGTGCGCTATAATTTCGGCGCGGCAGCCCTTTACGAGGAATCGATCCGGCGCAGCGAAGCCCGGCTCACCGCACATGGCGCATTGGTTGCCGAGACCGGCCAGCACACCGGCCGCTCGCCCAAGGACAAGTTCGTCGTACGCGACGGTGCCACCGAGCCGCATATCTGGTGGGACAACAACAAGGCGATCTCGCCGGCCCAGTTCGACCTTCTGCTTGCCGATTTCCGCGCGCATGCCGTCGACAAGGATCTCTATGTGCAGGATCTGGTCGGCGGCGCTGACGCAGGGCTGAAGCTGCCGGCCAGGGTGGTTACCGAACTTGCCTGGCACTCGCTGTTCATCCGCAATCTGCTCATCCGCCCGGATGCCGCCGAGCTCGAGCATTTCGTGCCCGAGATGACCATCATCGACCTGCCGTCGTTCCGTGCCGATCCCGCCCGCCACGGCAGCCGGACCGAAACGGTGATCGCTGTCGACCTGACGCGCAAGATCGTGCTGATCGGCGGCACCTCCTATGCCGGCGAGATGAAGAAGTCGGTGTTCACCATGCTCAACTATCTGTTGCCGGCGAAAGGCGTGATGCCGATGCATTGCTCGGCCAACGAGGGTGCGAGCGGCGACGCCGCCGTCTTCTTCGGCCTGTCGGGCACCGGCAAGACGACGCTGTCAGCCGATCCGTCGCGCACGCTGATCGGCGACGACGAACATGGCTGGGGACCGCACGGCATCTTCAACTTCGAAGGCGGCTGCTACGCCAAGACGATCAAGCTGTCGGCGGAGGCCGAGCCGGAAATCTTTGCCACCACGCAACGCTTCGGCACGGTGCTGGAAAATGTCGTGCTCGACGCCGACGGCGTGCCGGATTTCAACGATGGAAGGCTCACCGAAAACACACGCTGCGCCTATCCGCTGGATTTCATCCCCAATGCCAGCAAGACGGGACGCGCCAATCATCCGAAGAACATCATCATGCTGACCGCCGATGCCTTTGGCGTGATGCCGCCGATCGCCCGGCTGACCCCGGCGCAGGCGATGTACCATTTCCTGTCCGGCTACACCGCCAAGGTGGCCGGGACCGAAAAGGGCGTGACCGAACCCGAAGTGACGTTTTCGACCTGCTTCGGCGCGCCGTTCATGCCGCGCCATCCCTCGGAATACGGCAATTTGCTGCGCGAACTGATCGCCCGCCATGATGCCGACTGCTGGCTGGTCAACACCGGCTGGACCGGCGGCGCCTACGGCACCGGCAAGCGGATGCCGATCAAGGCAACGCGGGCATTGCTTGCGGCGGCACTCGACGGCTCATTGAAGACGGCCGAGTTCCGCACCGACCCTCATTTCGGTTTCGAGGTGCCGGTGGCGGTTCGCGGCGTCGACAGCGCCATTCTCGACCCGCGGTCGACCTGGGCCGACAAGGCCGGTTACGACCGGCAGGCGGCAAGGCTGGTCGGCATGTTCGCCGTCAACTTCGAGAAATTCGAAAGCCATGTCGACGCGGTGGTGCTGGGTGCCGCGCCGCGCATGCAGGAAGCGGCGGAGTAATCACGCCATTGGGCTGAACTCAGTCTGTCGTTGAAAGGCCCGGTTTCGATCGGGCCTTTTCTTTTTCGATCCGCCGCGCCATGACTGCGGCATGGCGAGCGACGACGACATCATCATTGCCGACGATGCGGTAATCCATCCGGGCGACCTGCACGAGGACTTCATCCGCTCGTCCGGTCCGGGCGGCCAGAACGTCAACAAGGTGGCGACGGCGGTGCAGCTGCGCTTCGACGCAGCCAACGCAACGGGCCTTTCGGAGCGCGTACGCGAGCGGACGATCAAGCTTGCCGGCCAGCGTGCCACCAAGGACGGCGTCATCGTCATCGAGGCAAGCCGCTTCCGCACGCAGGAACAGAACCGGGCGGACGCACGGGCAAGGCTAACGGCGCTGGTCGCCAAGGCCGCCGAGCCGCCACCGCCGCCGCGCAAGAAGACGCGGCCGTCGAAGGGCGCGGTGGAGCGGCGGCTGAAGAGCAAGGCTGGACGCGGCACGATCAAGAAACTGCGCGGCCGGGTCGGCGACGACTGAGCCATCGGAAGCGTCTGCAGATGCGGTTTTCGGGTCGCTGCCGGTGACCCGTCATGGCATCATGTTTTCACACGACCAATGTGATTGAACAGCCATGCTCGTCCTGCCAAAAGGCGTCCGCCACATGCCGGCCTATCTGTCTCGCACCGTGCAGGAAGCGTTGGTCGAGGCGGTGAGAGGCATCGTGCAGCAGGCGCCGCTGTTCGTTCCGGCGATGCCGCGCACCGGCAAGGAGATGAGCGTGCGCATGACCAATTGCGGTCCGGTCGGCTGGGTCACCGACAAGGAGCATGGCTACCGCTACCAGCCGACGCATCCGGTGACCGGATTGCCATGGCCGCCAATCCCGGACGCGCTGCTCGAGCTGTGGCAGCAGGTGTCGGGCTATCGGCACCCGCCGGAAGCCTGCCTGGTCAATTTCTACACGCCGGATGCAAAAATGGGCCTGCATCAGGACCGCGACGAGGCCGATTTTTCGGCACCGGTAGTTTCCGTTTCGCTGGGCGACGATTGCTTGTTCAGGGTCGGCCAGACGACGCGTGAGGGCGGCACGAAGTCGTTCAGGCTGAAAAGCGGCGACGTCGTGGTGCTCGGCGGCGAAGGACGCCTCAGCTTTCACGGCGTCGACCGCATCTACCCCTCGACCTCGGCGCTGCTGAAAAATGGCGGGCGCATCAATCTGACGCTGCGGCGGGTCACGAAACCAATCCCCGCCGCGACGAATGAAGTCTCGGAAGAAGGCTGATTGAGCTTTGTTCTGACGCAATCCCGGACGGAAACCGCTTCACACTTTTCCTGGAATTGCTCGAGACGCCCTTGGCGGCCCTCGTCACAGCTTCCTGAGCGCCACTTCCTCGATCAGGTGATCGGCGCCCTTGCGCAGGATGAGGTCGGCGCGAGCCCGCGTCGGCAGGATGTTCTCGCGCAAATTCTTCAGATTGATGTTTGTCCACAGGCCTTCGGCAATGGCGCGGGCCGAATCCTCCGAGAGCTGCGAATAGCGGTGAAAGAAGGAATCGGGATTGCGGAAGGCGGTCTCGCGCAGCCGCATGAAACGGGCGGTGTACCATTGATGGATCAGCTTCTCGTCGGCATCGATATAGATGGCGAAGTCAAAGAAATCCGACAGGAAGGGCACGATCTTGCCGTCCTGCGGCAGCTTGCCGGGCTGCAGGACATTGATGCCTTCGAAGATCAGGATGTCGGGGCGGTCGATGGTGACGAACTCGCCGGGAATGACGTCATAAGTCAGGTGCGAATAGACGGGCGCCCGGACATTGCGCTGCGCCGACTTGATGCCCGATAGGAAGCGCAGCAGAGCGCCGACATCGTAGCTGTCGGGAAAACCCTTGCGCTCCATCAGGTTTTCGCGGCGCAGCACCTCGTTGGGCAGCAGGAAGCCGTCGGTGGTGATGAGATCGACCTTGGGGCTCGACGGCCAGCGCGCCAGCAGCTCCTTCAACACGCGCGCGGTGGTCGATTTGCCGACCGCGACGGAGCCGGCAATGCCGACGATGAACGGCGTTTTTTCCACGTCGACCGCATTGAAGAAGGCCTGGCGTTGCCTGAACAGCAATTGGCTGGCCTCGACATGCGCCGACAGAAGCCGCGACAGCGAGAGGTAGATGCGTTTGACCTCTTCGAGGTCGACCGGGTCGTTGAGCGAGCGCAGGCGGCGGAATTCATCCTCGCTCAGCGTCAGCGGCGTGTCGGCGCGGAATTGCGACCATTGCTCGGCGGAGAAGAAACGAAAGGGAGAATATTTCTCGGTCGGCGCGAGCTGATCCATCGAGATACCTGCCCTCCCTCACGGTCAGCCCTTGGGCCGTGACGCCTTCTCGGCAATGCCCGAACGACCCGTGCGGCCTTCGAGTTCCCTGAGCACGTCGCTCAACGGAACCCCTGAGATGCCGAGAACGACGAGCCAATGATATATAAGATCCGCACTTTCCGAAACGAGAGCCTGTTTGTCGCCCTTGACGGCGGCAATCACTGTCTCGATCGCCTCTTCGCCGAGCTTCTGCGCCGCCTTGTCGATGCCGCGCGCAAACAGCTTTGCCGTCCAAGACTCCGGGTCACCGGAACGGGCACGTTCCCTGACGATTTTTTCCAGATCGGAGAGCGAAAACTCGGTCATGGGCGTTATCTATCTGCTTGTTTAAGCATGATCTTTTCTGAAAACCGGTTCTCACTTTTCGGGCTCATGCTTTAGGTCCGATTGTTCGTGGAGTCCAGCCGCATCGGCAGCCCGGCCTCGGCCATATGCGCCTTGGCCTGCCCTATCGTGTAGGTGCCGAAATGGAAGATGGAGGCTGCCAGCACCGCGCCGGCATGGCCGTCGCGAATGCCTTCGACCATGTGATCGAGCGTGCCAACGCCGCCGGAAGCGATGACCGGCGCGCGCACCGCGTCTGCAATCGCGCGGGTCAGCGCGATGTCGTAGCCGGCCTTGGTGCCGTCACGGTCCATCGAGGTCAGCAGGATTTCGCCGGCGCCGCGATCGACCATCAGCCGAGCGAATTCGACCGCATCGATGCCGGTCTTCTCGCGTCCGCCATGGGTGAAGATCTCCCAGCGGTCGGCTTCGCCGGCGCCGGACACCTTCTTGGCGTCGATCGCGACGACGATGCACTGGTTGCCGAACTTGTCGGCGGCCTCGGCGACGAAATCCGGGTTCTTCACCGCCGCCGTGTTGATCGACACCTTGTCGGCGCCGGCTAGCAGCAGCTTCCTGATGTCGGCGACCTGGCGTACGCCGCCGCCGACGGTCAGCGGCATGAAGCACTGTTCGGCGGTGCGGGCAACGACGTCGAAGATGGTCTCGCGATTGTCCGATGACGCCGTGATGTCGAGGAAGCAGAGCTCGTCGGCGCCGGCCGCGTCATAGGCCTTGGCCGCCTCGACCGGATCGCCGGCGTCGATGAGATCGACGAAGTTGACGCCCTTGACGACACGGCCGTTCTTGACGTCGAGGCAAGGGATGACACGGGCTTTCAGCATCACCTTCCCTCTATCGCGGCAATGAGATCGTTAAGCAGCTGGCCGACCAGCGGTGGAACATCGCCCTGGGCGTCGAAGGCCGGATCGTAGGCGGAAACAGTGATGCCGACGACCGGCACCGCAAGCGCCATGGTGCAAGCCGCGCCGCGCAATTGTTCCGGGTTCGGCCCGCCCGAACTGACATAGCGGTTGGCCTGCAGTTCCTCCGGATCGTGCACGTCCAGATCGAGATGCATGTGAATGCGTTTGGCGCCGGCGGCCTTCAGTCTTTCGGTCGCCTGGGCCACTCCAGGACATTCCGTTCGAAGGATCGGCAATGTCTCGAGAAGCTGTTTTTCAGCCGGATCGAGATCGCGTGCGTTGACGAGCACGCAACGCGACGGATCGATCGGCTGGAAGCCGGGAATGGCCGCCGTCATCGGACGCCAGCACAGGCCGAGCACGGTCGCGAGCGCCATACCGTCGAGAAAGCCATAGACGGATGTCTCGGGCGTGTTGAGATCGCCATGCTGGTCGGCCCAGACAATCGCATCGGCACCTTCGCCGGCGACCGCGCCGGCGCTGGTCAGGCAATTTCCTGAGAGAACGATGGGAAAGCGGCCGCGGTCGCGAGCAAAACGAACCTCGGCTGCGACCGCATTACAGACGGCAAAGCCGGTGGTGATCTCGCGCTCCTGGGCGTCTCCGACCCTGCCTATGTCTTCGACCTCAATGTCATGACCGGCCATGGTCAGGGCTTCGACGAGCCCGCCTGATATCAACGCGTCGGGACCCTGGCCCATGCCGCCATGATAGTGGCCGCTGTCGTAGGAGGCCAGGATGATGGAGATCTTCACCGCCGCATCTCCACCGCCGGCCTGCCTTGCAGGATCGCCAGCGCCTCGGCCGGATCGATGCGGCCGTCATAGAGCGCCCGGCCGGAGATCGCGCCTTCGAGTTTTTCGGCATCGGGCATGGTCATACGCACGATGTCGGCGATCGAGGCGAGGCCGCCGGACGCAATGACGGGAATGGACACGGCGTCGGCGAGGTCGATGGTGGCGTCCCAATTGATGCCGGTGAGCACGCCGTCGCGGTCGATGTCGGTGTAGATGATGGCGGCGACGCCGGCACCCTCGAATTTCTTCGCCAGTTCGATGACACCGAGGCTCGACGCCTCGGCCCAGCCCTCGACCGCCACCTTGCCGCCCTTGGCGTCGATGCCGACGGCCACCTTGCCCGGGAACGCCTTGCAGGCCTGCTTGACCAGATCTGGGTCGCGCACCGCCACCGTGCCGAGGATGACACGGGCGAGCCCGCGGTCGAGCCAATCTTCGATCTGCTCCAGCGTGCGGATGCCGCCGCCGAGCTGGACCGGGTTCTTCGTAGCCTTGAGGATGGCACCGACCGCCGCGCTGTTGACGCTCTGGCCCTTGAAGGCGCCATTGAGGTCGACGACATGCAGCCATTCGAAGCCCTGCTGCTCGAAGGCTTTTGCCTGGGCGGCCGGGTCATCGTTGTAGATGGTCGCGGTCGCCATGTCGCCGTGTTTCAGGCGCACGCACTGGCCGTCCTTGAGATCGATGGCTGGAAACAGGATCAATTTTCAGGCGCCTTCAACGATGACGAAATGGCCGGTCGAAGCGGCAAGCCGGAACTTCGAGGCGTGCTGATATTCCGGCGAATGATAGCATTCGACCGCCTTGTCGTAGGATTCGAACTCGACCAGCACATGGCGGTTGCCGGTCGGTCCTTCCGGGTTCTCGTAGCGACCGGCCCGCACCGGGAATTTCGCGCCGTATTTCGCAAAGGCGACCGCATTCGCCTCGATGTACTGCTTGTACACTTCGGGATCGCGGACATCGATCATCACCATCCAATAGCCCTTCTTGCTCATGATCCTTCAGGGCCTCCAGCGCAGGAAATTGGTGATCAGCGCCAGGCCCAGCGCCTGGCTCTTTTCGGGGTGGAACTGCGTGCCGACGAGATTGTCGCGGGCGACGGTGGCCGTCACCGGGCCGCCGTAGTCGGTGACCGCCAGAACCTCGTCGGACTTCTGCGCGTCGAGATGGTAGGAATGCACGAAATACGCATGCAGTCCGCCGGTTCCGGTCGGAATGCCCGCAAACAGCGGGTGTTGACGCTTGAGTTCAATCGTGTTCCAGCCGATCTGCGGGATCTTCAGCGCCGGATCGGCCGGCATAATCTCCTTGACGTCGCCGGCGATCCAACCAAAGCCGTGCGTCACGGTCTTTTCCAGGCCGCGCTCGGACATCAGCTGCATGCCGACGCAGATGCCCAAGAAAGGCCGGCCCTTCCGAACCGCGACTTCCTCGACCGCTTCCCACATGCCTGCGACGCCGCGCAAGCCGGCCGCGCAGTCGGCATAGGCGCCGACGCCGGGCAGGACGATGCGGTCGGCGGTGCGGACCCGTTCGGCGTCGGCGGTCAGGTCGATTTCAGCCGATATGCCGGCTTCACGCGCGGCGCGCTCGAAGGCTTTGGTGGCCGAGCGCAGATTGCCCGAGCCGTAATCGATGATCGCAACCCGCATCTCAGGGTCTTCCCGGAATGTGGGTCAGCCCCAGCGCCATGCCCGGCTGCGCCGGGCGCGCCAAGGCGGCATCCGGGACCATGCGCGGCGGCGGTACGGCTTGATCGGAAAATGCTTCCGCTTCCAACGCGTAGCGCCCGTCGGCATCGTCGAGCCGACCGGCCTCGACCACGCCCCATTCGTGCCAGCCGCGGCGGCGAAGTGCTGCGATGCGCAGCCCCTGCCCCTCCAACCCGACATAGAGCGAAACCAGCAGCGACAGCAACGAACCGGTCAGCCCAAGGCCCAGCTTTTGGCCAAGCAATGAAAGCAGGCCCGCGACGACGAAGGCGAGTGCGGCTTCGATCCACAGCCTATGCCACGCGAACCAGAGCGGGGGCACCAGGAAGCCGAGCCAGGTGAAGCCATCGCGGACAAAGGTCGTTGCGTCGACCTTCTCGCTGCGGCCGGGCGGTTCCATCACGACATAGATGGCCATGACCTTATCCCTTCAACGATCCCTTGGTGGAGGGAACCGCGTCCGGCTGGCGCGGGTCGCGTTCGAGCGCAGTGCGCAGCGCACGCGCCACCGCCTTGAAGCAGGTCTCGGCGATGTGGTGGTTGTTGGCGCCATATTGGTTGGTGACGTGCAGCGTGATGCCGGCATTCTGCGCCAGCGCCTGGAAGAATTCACGCACCAGTTCGGTGTCGAACGTGCCGATCTTCGGCGACGAGAAGGAAACGTTCCAGACCAGGAACGGCCGGCCGGACACGTCGATCGCCGCGCGCGTCAGCGTCTCGTCCATGGCAAGGTCGATCGAGGCATAGCGCATGATGCCGCGCCGTTCGCCGAGTGCCTTGGCCAGCGCCTGGCCGAGCGCGATGCCGGTGTCTTCTACGGTGTGGTGGTCGTCGATATGCAGATCGCCCTTGGCCCTGACCGTCATGTCGATCAGGGAATGGCGCGACAGCTGATCCAGCATATGGTCGAAGAAACCGACGCCCGTCGAAATGTCTGACTTGCCCGAGCCGTCGACATGAACCGATACAGCAATATCGGTTTCCTTGGTCTTGCGGCTTGCTTCGGCGGAACGGGGCGACATGACTTGTCCTTGTCCCAGGGTTTCACGCGTTCCAAGCCTTCACCGGCTTGAAAACGAAAGCCTTCTAGCAGCATGATCCGGCGATTGCCAGTTGCCATCCTGGTCGCTATCGAGCCGTTTGCAATAACCGGGCCTGTGCATACATATGGCCGATCAACTCACTCGTACCGCGCCAATCGCCTTTTGGGATGGCGCGAATCGGAGCCAGGAAATGTCAAATGAACTGACCATGCACGCCACGACCATCGTGACGGTGCGCAAGGGCAACAAGGTGGTGATCGCCGGCGACGGCCAGGTCAGCCTTGGCCAGACCATCATGAAGGGCAACGCCAAGAAAGTGCGCCGCATCGGCAAGGGCGGCAATGTGATTGCCGGTTTCGCCGGCGCCACCGCCGACGCCTTCACGCTGCTGGAGCGGCTGGAAGCCAAGCTCGAACAGTATCCCGACCAGTTGACGCGCGCCTGCGTCGAGCTCGCCAAGGACTGGCGCACCGACCGCTACCTGCGCCGGCTGGAGGCAATGATGCTGGTCGCCGACAAATCGATCTCGCTGGCGCTGACCGGCACCGGCGACGTGCTCGAACCCGAACATGGCGTCATGGCCATCGGCTCCGGCGGAAATTACGCGCTGGCTGCCGCACGCGCGCTGATGGACACCGACAAGGACGCCGAGGAGATCGCCCGCAAGGCGATGCAGATCGCGTCCGACATCTGCGTCTACACCAACAACAATTTTGTTGTCGAAACGCTGGATGCCGCTTGAGACGCTGGATGCCGCCTGAGCAAGCCGGCCGTGATCCCGAAAAGTGGAAACCGGTTTTCGGAGAAGATCTTGGCCAAACAAGAAGATAGAGCCTCATCCCGATCTCATCAGGATGAATCGGGCTCGCTCTACGATTTTCGGCCGGTGACGGAAAGAGACCTGCCGATGATCGCCGGCTGGCTCGCCGAACCGCATGTCGCCAAGTGGTGGGACGACCCCGAGACGGAAATCGCCGAGATTCGCGACCATATCGACAGCATTTCCGTCGAGCCGCTGATCGTCGAACTCGACGGCAAGCCGATCGCCTACCTGCAGAGCTACGATCCGCATCTGGAAGACGACCACCCCTATGCCGACCAGCCGTTCGGCACGCTCGGCATCGACCTGTCGATCGGCCGGCCGGAGCTGATCGGCCTCGGCCACGGCTCGGCGATCGTGCGGCAATTCGTCGACCAGCTGTTCGAGGAAGGCGTGCCGCGCGTCATCATCGACCCGCATCCGAACAATGCACCAGCGATCCGCGCTTATGAGAAAGCCGGCTTTGCCGCCTTTGACACCCGGACAACGGAATACGGGCCAGCCCTGATGATGGCGCGCGAAGCACCACAGGAGGCCGGTTGATCAGCGCTGAAACACTCGACAAGGCAGTCGCAGCAGGTCTGATCTCGCAAATCACGCGGGATCAGCTGGAGGTCATGGAACGCGCGGTCGCTCTCACCCCCGAGGGCAGGCGCGCCGATGACGATGGTGACGAGGAAAACCTGCGGCTGGTCGGCGGCGGCAACGATCTGTTCGTCACCGTGGGAACCGTCCTGCTCAGCGCCGGCTTCTTCTTTGTCCTCACCACCTTGCTTCCAGGCCAGACATCCTGGATCGCTGGCATCCTCGCGGTTTTCGCCTGGGGGCTCGCCGAAATTGTCACGCGTCAGCACCGGATGAAATTATCGTCGTCCGTCCTTGCCCTGATTTTCATGGCCGCCACTCTGGTCGCTCTGGCGCTACAAGTGGAGGTCAGCTTCGGCATACGCAAGCCGGAGACTATCTGGCAGCTATTGGCGTTGCGCCAGACGGCGTCCCGGGCCGGTTATCTGTTCCTGGGCGGAGGAATAATCGCGGCGGCGATCTATTTCTGGCGCTTTCGTGTCCCCATCATTGCCGGGGCTATCGCCATCGCCTTCACACTGCTTGCCTTCCTGCAAACGGCGATAATCCTGTATGACAGTGTGACAACGGGCGCGATCGCACCGCCGCGCCTTGAGGATGTTCCCGAATTGCTCCGCGCGGCACTTGCCGCTGATCTGCGGCCTGATCGTGTTCGCAACCGGTGTGGCTTTTGACATTTACGATAGGGATCGACGCAAGATCTGGTCCGATTGCGCTTTTTGGCTGCATGTCGTCTCGGCGCCCATGCTGGTGCATCCGCTTTTTATCATGGCAACCGGCCAGAACGTCCTATTCGGACATATCGCACCGGACGCCAATGCAACCATTATGCTGACGATCCTGATCCTTGGCTTCCTCTATGTCGCGCTCGCCATAGACCGCCGTTCGCTTCTGGTTCCTACGTTGGCTTACTTCGGCTCGCTGGGCATCTATTATCTGGTGAATTCCGCCTCCGATTCGACGGGCGTCCCGCCTTTTGCATTGATCCTGGTCGTTGTCGGCGCGCTGATTATTCTGTTCGGGGCTGGCTGGCAGCGTATCCGGCGGATTGTCGTCAAACCCACCTTGCCTGCGGCCGTGATCCGCCGGCTACCGCCGCTGAAGGCGTGACGGGCTTTGTGATGGTCGAGACGGGTGACGTGGAAGAGAGGCAATAGGGCATGAACGCATCGGGCGACGACAACAGCTACTCGGCCTATGAAGACAGCTGGCGAATGGGGCTGCTGCTAGTGCTGGCCCTGCTCATCTTCCAGGCCGGGGCCCTTTACGGCATGGGTCATCCGCCGATCTGCACCTGCGGTTACGTCAAGCTCTGGCACGGCGTGGTGAACAGTTCCGAGAACTCCCAGCACATTTCGGACTGGTACACGTTCTCGCACATCATCCACGGCTTCCTGTTCTATGCGCTGGCACGGTTCCTGTTTCCGCGTTCGCCGATCGGCTTGAGGCTGGCATTCGCGGTTCTCATCGAAGGCGGCTGGGAGTTGCTGGAAAACAGCCCGTTCATCATCGAGCGCTACCGCGCCGGCACGATCTCGCTCAACTATTACGGCGACAGCATCATCAATTCGGTGTCCGACACACTGGCCATGGTGCTGGGATTTGTGATGGCGCGAAGGCTACCTATATGGGTGATCGTCAGCCTCGCCATCATCTTCGAACTCGGTACCGGCTATCTCATCCGGGACAATCTAACACTCAACGTGATCATGCTGCTGCATCCGTTCGAGGCCATCAAGCAGTGGCAAAGTGGAATTTAGTGATATGAGCACATTCTCCCCCCGCGAAATCGTTTCGGAACTCGACCGCTTCATCATCGGCCAGAAGGACGCCAAGCGCGCCGTGGCCATCGCCCTGCGCAACCGCTGGCGCCGCCAGCAGCTGGAAGGCCAGATGCGCGAAGAGGTGATGCCGAAGAACATCCTGATGATCGGGCCGACGGGCGTCGGCAAGACCGAGATTTCACGCCGCCTTGCGCGCCTTGCCGGGGCGCCTTTCGTCAAGGTCGAGGCAACCAAGTTCACCGAAGTCGGCTATGTCGGCCGTGATGTCGAGCAGATCATCCGCGACCTGGTCGAGATCGCCATCGGCCTGGTGCGCGAGAAGATGCGCGAGGACGTCAAGGCACGCGCCCACATCAACGCCGAGGAACGCGTGCTGGAGGCGCTGGTCGGCAAGACCGCGAGCCCGGCGACCCGCGATAGCTTCCGCAAGAAGCTGCGCGACGGCGAACTCGACGACAAGGAGATCGAGATCGAAGTGGCCGACACCGGCAGTGGCGGCATGCCCGGCTTCGAGATTCCCGGCATGCCGGGCGCCAATATCGGCGTGTTGAACATCAACGACATGCTGTCGAAGGCGATGGGCGGCAAGAAGACCAAGACGCGCAAGACGACGGTCAAGGAGTCCTACGCGCTGCTGGTCGGCGACGAGTCCGACAAGTTGCTCGACCAGGAGGAGGTGGTGCGCCGGGCGCTGGATGCGACGGAGAATGACGGCATCGTCTTCCTCGACGAGATCGACAAGATCGCGTCGCGTGAAGGCGGCATGGGTGCCGGCGTTTCCCGTGAAGGGGTGCAGCGCGACCTGCTGCCGCTGATCGAAGGCACCACGGTGGCGACCAAATATGGACCGTTGAAGACCGACCACATCCTGTTCATCGCCTCCGGGGCATTCCATGTCTCGAAGCCGTCGGACCTGTTGCCGGAATTGCAGGGCCGTTTGCCGATCCGCGTCGAACTGCGGGCGCTGGAGAAGGACGATTTCGTCCGCATCCTGACCGAGACCGAAGCCAGCCTGATCAAGCAGTATATCGCGCTGATGAAGACCGAGGGCGTCGACCTGACCTTCACCGATGACGCCATCGATTCGCTGGCCGGCATCGCCGTCGACCTCAATGCCAGCGTCGAGAATATCGGCGCAAGGCGGCTGCAGACGGTGATGGAACGGGTGCTGGACGAGATCTCCTATGACGCGCCCGACCGCAACGGCACTGCGGTCACCATCGACGCCGCCTATGTGGAAAAGCATGTCGGCGACCTCTCCAGAAACACAGATTTGTCGCGATTCATCCTTTAAAGGACGGCGCCGGGTCACTCCGGCGCCGGCTTCTTCAAAGTGACGCAACACAGTCCGGCAAACAGAATCATGTGTGACCAGATGGCACCATCTGGTCACCTTTCGTCTTGCCGGCGGATGGGGCGCTCTCGACTCGACCAAGAGCACTACCTAGTTTGCGCGGCAATATCTGCAGGCGGCGGCGCATGAAAAAACTGATCCTGGTCATTCTCGGCTTGACGCTGGCGGCGACGCTGTTCGCCGCCGATGCGGCGACACTGGTGCCGCCGGGAAACCGCAACGCCGAGCAGCCCGATATTCCCGGCGCTTCGAGCCGGCGCACGCAGGCCACCAACACCACCTTCCAGGCGAAGTACCGCAAGGTCTACGCCTTGCTGCAGAACGACGCCGACCTGCGCGGCAAGATCAAGAAGGCCGCCGCGGCCTACGGCATTAATCCCCTGCACATCGTCGGCGCCATCGTCGGCGAGCACACCTACAATGTCGACGCCTACGACCGGCTGCAGACCTACTACGTCAAGGCGATTTCCTATCTCTCCAGCAAGCTGACCTTCGCCTATGACGGCGAGGACATCACCGATTTCGTGCAGCGGCCGGAATTCAAGAAGTGCGCCGGGGTTTTAGACAGCTATGATCTGTGGGAATGCCGCGAGCAGGTGTGGAACCATTCGTTTCGCGGCAAAAGCGTCGGTGGCGAGAGCTTCCCGGACGACCGTTTCGGCGCCACCTTCTTCCAGCCCTACTACGCCGGCCAGACCTTCGGCCTCGGCCAACTCAACCCGCTGACGGCCTTGCAGATGAGCGATCTCGTGCACAAGGTTTCGGGCTTGCCGAAGCTCGACGTCGCCGATCCCAACTCGGTCTACAAGACCATAATGGATCCGGACCTGACGCTGCCTTACGTCGCGGCGACGATCCGGAAATCGATCGACGCCTACAAGAACATTGCCGGCTTCGACATTTCGGGAAATCCGGGGCTCACCGCCACGCTCTACAATGTCGGCAATCCGGAGCAGCGCGCCGAAGCGCTGAAGGCGGAGAACGACAGGCGCCGCGCCGCCGGCGAGCCTGAAAAGCTGCCCGAGGAGAATTATTACGGCTGGCTGGTCAACGACAAGCTGGCGGAGCTGAAGGCGCTTTTCTAAGGTGCCGTTTCAGGCTTTTGAGCCGGAACCGACGTCCTGCACCTAAGCTTTCTCTACGCCGCCAGCAACGACTTCAGCTTGATGGCCTGCGAGCCAAGTGCTTCCGGCGCCGGCATCGCCCTCTTGCTGATCAGCATTTCGGCGAGCCTGATGTCGCGGGCGACCGCATTTCCGGGACCGATGCCGCTGGCCGCCACCAGCCTGCCGTCTTCGTCCAGATGGAAGAGGATAAAGGCGCCGTCGCCGAGATCGCGGCGCACGACGCTGCGGCCTTCGTCGGAAAGCCCGGCGATCTGCAGGGACAAGCCATACTGATCCGACCAGAACCACGGCATCGTGGCATGCGCCTCGCCGGCGCCCAACATGTTCCTGGCGGCCAGCGCACCCTGTTCCTGGGCGTTGCGCCAGGCTTCCAGCCGCACGCGGCGGCCGCCATAGACGGCGAGTGGAAACGAGCAGCAATCGCCGGCGGCGAAGATGTCGGGATCGCTGCTGCGCAGCTCGGCATCGACTGCGATGCCGTTGTCGATGGTCAGCCCCGCTTCGGCCGCCAGCCCGGTCACCGGCACGGCGCCGATGCCGATAACGGCGAGATCGGCTGATATCTCCCGTCCGCCGGCAAGCGTCACGCGAACCTCTTTGCCGTCGTCGTCGACGGACGCGATGCCGTCTCCACACAAGATGCTCACACCCTCGGCAACATGCGCAGCATGGATGATTTCGGCGATCTCGGCCGGCACCCCACGCATCAGGATGCGCGGCTGCGCCTCGATGACGGTGACCGAAGCGCCCAGCTTGCGGGCCGCGGCGGCGAGTTCGAGGCCGATGAAGCCGCCGCCGACAATGGCGATACGCTTGCCGGCGCTGAGATGGGCGCGAATGGCCAGCGCATCGGCGAAGGTGCGGAGATAGACGCAGCGCGAACCCAATCCCGGCATCGGCAGCTTGCGCGGGGTCGAACCAGTGGCCAGCAGCAGCTTTTCGTAGGGCAGGGCCGAACCGTCCGACAGACGCACCATATGCGCCGCACGGTCGATCGCCACGGCCTGGACGGAATGGATATGTCGGATCGATTTTTCAGCCAGCAACTCATCACTGGCAATCGCCTTGATTTCGGGCGCCTCGCTGACCATCGCCTCCTTGGACAGAGGCGGGCGTTCGTAGGGCAGATGCGGTTCGTCGCCGACCAGTGTCACCGGCCCGTCATAGCCGAGATCGCGCAACGCCAGTGCCGCCCGGCCGCCGCATTCGCCGGCTCCGATGATGACCATCCCTCGCGTCATAGCGGTCATCCGACCTGGATGAGGACTTTGCCGGCGTCGACCTTGACCGGATAGGTCCTGAGGTTGACGCAGACCGGCGCGCCGCGGGCGTCCCCCGTCTTGTAGTTGAAGCGGCCATTGTGCTTGGGGCATTCGATGATGTCGTCCATCACCAGGCCATCGGCGAGATGCACCTTTTCGTGGGTGCATAGACCGTCGGTGGCGAAATAGTCATCGTCCGGGCTGCGATAGATGGCGAAGGTGCGGCCGCCATGATCGAAGCGCATCACATCCTCTTCATCGATGTCACCGGCGGCACAGGCCTCGACCCAATCGCTCATTCAATCCTCCCGTGGAAATCGGATAGCCGCACGATCACTCCGCCGCCGCGACGGCATCGTTGTGGAATTCCTCGCGATATGGCCTGGCGGTGGGCGGCAGCTCGCGCTTGAGGAAATAGTCTTCGTTGCGCAATTGGCGCAGGAAGGCCGGGATCATCTCGCGATAGCCGGCCAGGATCGATCGTGTCGGCGCCGGCAGATCGTGCTTTATCAGCTGATGCAGCTTCGGCAGCGCGTGGTACGGCACCATCGGAAACATGTGATGCTCGACATGGTAGTTCATGTTCCAGTAGATGAATCGGCTGATCGGGTTCATGTAGACGGTGCGGCTGTTGAGGCGGTGGTCGGTGACGTTGTCGGCCAGGCCGCCATGCTGCAGCAGCCCGACCATGACGTGATGCCAGGCGCCGTAGAGCCTGGGCAGGCCGACCAGCATCAGGGGCAGGAGCGAACCGGTATAGAGCGCCAGTGCAATGGTGGCGGCATAGATCGCCGTCCAGATGCGGGCGAAGCGGATCGCCCTTGGCTGCTCCTGCTCGGGAATGAAGGTCTTTTCGGCGGCGCTGATGTTGCCGGCCGCGTTGCGCAGCATGTCGCTCATCGCATGCCAGGCATCGAGCACACCGACAAAGGCAAGGACGACGCGAACCAGGTCCGGTGGCCGCATGACCGAGATTTCCGGGTCGCGGCCGACGATGATGGTGTCGGTGTGGTGGCGCGTGTGGCTCCAGCGCCAGGTCACCGGATTGCGCATGATCATGAAGCAGGCGATCTGATAGATCACATCATTCATCCACTGCGTGCGGAAGGCAGTGCCGTGGCCGCATTCATGCCAGCGTGAATCGGTGGATGAGCCGTAGAGCACGCCGTAGATGAAGAAGAACGGCACGCACCACCACGTGCCCCAGAACAAGGCGGCGCCGGCGCCGCTGAGGATCAGGGCGGCGAGCCAGATGATGGTATCGCGGATCGCCGGTCCGTCGGAGCGTTGCATCAGCTCCTTCATCTGCTTGCGCGGGATGTCGGTGTGATACCACTCGGCCGCCGACAGGCCGGTCTCGACGGCGAGCTTGGCGTCGCGGCCGATCAGGCTGTATTCACGCCGGGACGGCGTTGTGGACATGATTGCCTCCCAGGGCAAGACATTCGCCAGGCGAATGCCCGATATCCATTGGCTTCGATGCTGAAAATAACGCCAACGCATGATAGACTCAACATCACAAAGATAGTTTCTATCATTTCCTATCAGAATGATGTAAGACGGGCTGGGCAATCCGATGAGGCAAGCATGGCAAAACGGCCGACCATCACCGATCTGGCGCGCATCTCCGGTGTCAGCGTTGCCACGGTGGACCGTGTGCTCAACAGCCGCCTGCCGGTGCGCGAGGACACGGCACGCCGCGTCTACGAGGCGGCAACCGAGATCGGCTATCACGCTGCCGGCCTGATCAAGCAGCGGATGCGCCATGAATTGCCGGAATACCGGCTGGGCTTCCTGCTGCTCAAGGGCAATTATGTCTTCTACAGCGAGTTCGCCCGCGAGCTTGAACTGGCCGTGTCGCGATCGCCGCGTTTCCGTGGTGTCGCCATCATCGACTTCGCGGACTCTCTGGCCCCCGATGAAATCGTCGAACGCGCGCGCAGGCTGGCGGCCAAATGCAGGGCCGTCGCCTTGGTCGGGCCGGATCACCCGACGCTGACGGTTGCGGTCGAGGAGATGAAGGCGAAAGGGTTGCCGGTGTTTTCCCTGCTGTCCGACTTCGCCGCGGGCATTCGCGAAGGCTATGTAGGCCTCGACAACCGCAAGGTCGGCCGCACCGCCGCCTGGATGATTTCGAAGGCCGCCAAACGGCCGGGCAAGGTCGCGCTGTTCGTCGGCAGCCATCGCTTCCATGGCCATGAGTTGCGCGAGATCGGCTTTCGCTCCTTCTTTCGCGAGCAGGCGCCGGAATTCACCTTGCTTGAGACGTTGGTCAACTTGGAAGCCAACCAGATCACGCAGGACACGCTGCTCGACCTCCTCGGCCAGCACCCCGATCTCGTCGGCTGCTATGTCGCCGGCGGCGGCATGGAAGGCGCGGTCGCTGCGCTCAGGCAAGCAAAGCCCGCCGAAATGCCCGCGGTCATCTGCAACGAGATCACAGCCATATCGCGCTCCGCCCTAGCGGACGGTGTCCTGACGATGGTGATCTCGACGCCGCTGGCCGCACTTTGCCGCGAGCTGGTCGACCTGATGGCACATGCCATCGAAATGGGTGCGGCGAATGCACCGGGCCAGACCTTCCTGCCGTTCGATATCTATCTGCCGGAAAATATCTAGCGCTGTCGACCTTCAAGATTGGCTGAGAAACCTAGACTTCGTCATCCCAGGGCCGAGCGGGAGTGAAGCGACGTCGCGGTGTCCCCGGATGACGAAGTGATCGGTGCTTGTCATCCGAAAATCGCGCATCCGGTTTTGAAATCTCCCTTGACGCCTAGAGGCAAAATGGAATAAATATTTCACCAGCTATATATTTTGGTTCTTTCGTTCCGGAACATCTGTTTCAAACAGAGGGTTTGACGTTCCAGCAAACGGGAAACGTCACCCGGGACTGAAATGACATCGGGAGAGATTCCCCGGGGAGATCGGGGATTCCGGATAGATCGGTGCAACCGGACACCAATATGTGGAGGAGAAACACAATGAAGAAACTGATTTTGGGCGTCGCTTTCGCGGCGCTGATGAGTTCATCCGCCATGGCCGCCAAGGTCGGCGTATCGATGGCCAAGTTCGACGACAACTTCCTGACCGTGCTGCGCAACGGCATGATCGAGCAGGCCAAGGGCATGAGCGGTGTGGAGTTGCAGGTCGAGGACGCGCAGAACGACGTCGCCAAGCAGCTTGACCAGATCAAGAACTTCGCCGCCTCCGGCGTCGACGCGATCATCGTCAATCCGGTCGACACCTCGGCCACGCAGGCAATGTCGGACGCCGCAGCTGCCGCCAAGATCCCGCTGGTCTACGTCAACCGCGAACCGGTCAATGTCGACAAGCTGCCGGAAAACCAGGCCTTCGTCGCTTCGAACGAGGCCGATTCCGGCACGCTCGAGACCAAGGAAGTCTGCCGCCTGTTCAAGGAAGCCGGCAAGAAGGAAGCCAATGTCTATGTGATCATGGGCGAGCTGTCCAACCAGGCCGCCGTGCAGCGCACCAAGGATATTGAAGAGGTGATCGCCACGCCGGATTGCAGCTTCATCAAGATCATCGACAAGCAGACGTCGAACTGGAACCGCGACGAGGCCCAGAACCTGATGACCAACTGGTTGTCGACCGGCAAGCCGTTCGA
Organism: Mesorhizobium sp. CNPSo 4670; assembly: GCF_057784235.1. Classification (NCBI taxonomy): domain Bacteria; kingdom Pseudomonadati; phylum Pseudomonadota; class Alphaproteobacteria; order Hyphomicrobiales; family Phyllobacteriaceae; genus Mesorhizobium; species Mesorhizobium sp. CNPSo 4670. The sequence continues at coordinate 56,871 of NZ_JBWJFQ010000011.1, forward strand.
TGGCGTCATCGCCAACAATGACGAAAGCGCCATCGGCGCCATCCAGGCGATGAAGGCCGCCAACATCGACATGAAGGCGGTCGTGGTCGGCGGCGTCGACGCCACCCAGGACGCGCTGGCCGCGATGCAGGCCGGCGACCTTGACGCAACCGTGTTCCAGGACGCGGCCGGCCAGGGCGCGGGCGCACTGGACGCGGCATTGAAACTGTCCAAGGGCGAGAAGGTCGAACACAAGGTCTACGTCCCTTTCCAACTGGTGACGCCGGCGAACATCGACAAGTTCCTGAAGAAGAACTGAGCAACGGGCATAAGGAGCGGCGCTTCAGCGCCGCTCCCCTTCCCTCAGCGCCGGCAAGGCAGCGAGGGGCGACCGCGGCTGACGGAGGATAGAAGATTTGGCACAGACATCTCATGGCGTCGGCGGGGTCGGCTACGACGCGAAGAAGCGCACGTGGCCTGCCGAAATCAACGTTTTCCTGGCGCTTGTCATCCTCGTCGTCGTCTTCGAACTGATCGGCCGGATCTTTCTCGGCGACAGCTTCCTGTTCAACACCCGCAGCGACGTCAGCGGGATCTTCAACGAGGCACGCCTGCAGATCATCATCCTGCAGGTGTCGATCGTCGGCATCATCGCCATCGGCGTGACGCAAGTGATCATCACCGGCGGCATCGACCTGTCCTCGGGTTCGATCGTCGGCGCGACAGCGATGATCGCCATGAGTTTTGCCCAGGTGGCGACCGTCAATGGCAACCCCAACCCCAAGGCTATGTTCCTCGCGCAAGGCTGGACCGACCTGCCCGTCATCGTGCCGCTGCTGGTCGCGATCAGCTGCGGGCTGTTCGCCGGCCTGGTCAACGGCGCCTTGATTGCCTACACGCGCATTCCGCCGTTCATCGCCACGCTCGGCATGATGGTGACGGCGCGCGGCATCGCCAAATGGTGGTCCAAGGGACAGCCGATCTCGTTTCCTACCGACAGCTTCGCGGCAATCGGCAAAGGGCTGATGCCGGTCATCATCTTCCTGTCGCTGGCGGTGCTGTTCCAGCTGATCATGACCTACACGCGATACGGAAAGCACTGTTACGCGATCGGCTCCAACGAGGACGCCGCGCGCATGTCCGGCATCAAGATCGCCAACCACAAGATCCTCGTCTACGTCATCGCCGGCGTGCTCGCCGCGCTCGCAGCCGTGGTGCTGAGTTCCAAGAACCTCACCGCGCAGTCGGGCATGGGCGTGATGTACGAACTCGACGCGATCGCCATGGCGGTCATCGGCGGCGTCTCCTTGTCGGGCGGCCGTGGCTCGATCGTCGGCACGGTGATCGGCTCGCTGATCTTCGGCGTCATCATCTCCGGCTTCACCTTCCTGCGCCTCGACGCCTACTACCAGGAGATGGTCAAGGGCGTGATCATCGTCGGCGCAGTCGTTCTCGACCAGTGGCGTCAACGCCTTAGGGCAATGAGGGCTTGATCATGGCAGACATCGTCCTGAAGACCGAAAACCTGACCAAGCGCTATGGCGGCGTGCATGCGCTGGAAGGCGCTAACTTCGAACTGCGCAAAGGGGAGCATGTCGCCATAATGGGCGACAACGGCGCCGGCAAGTCGACTTTCGTGCGCCAGATCACGGCCGTCGAGCAACGCACCGACGGCAAGATCTGGTTCGACGGCAAGGAAGTGAACTTCACCGGACCGATCGCGGCGCGCGAGGCGGGCATCGAGACGGTGTTCCAGAACCTGGCGCTGGCCGACGATCTCGACGTGCCGTCGAACCTGTTCCTCGGCCGCGAAAAGGTGCTGTTCAATCTCGGACCGTTCTCGATCCTGGACCGCAAATACATGCGCAAGGCGACCGAGGCCGCACTGGTCCGCACCGCGGTGAAAATCCCCAATCTGTCCAATACGATCCGCCACATGTCGGGTGGCCAGCGCCAGTGCGTGGCGATCGCCCGAACCGCGACCTTCGCCTCCAAGCTGATCATCATGGATGAGCCGACGGCAGCCCTCGGCGTGCAGGAGACCGCGCAGGTCGAAAACATCATCCGCACGCTGAAGGACAATGGCGAGCCGCTGATCCTGATCAGCCACAACATGCGTCAGGTGTTCGACCTTTGCGACCGCATCGTCGTCTTCCGCCGCGGCCGCATCGTCGCCAACCTGCGCAAGCAGGACACCGACGGAAACGATATCGTCTCCTACATCACCGGCGCCAAGACCGGAGAGGCGGAACTCGCGGCCTAGGGCCGGGCAAGGGGGCGGTGGTCACCGCCTTCCTGTCGATGTCGTCTTGACCGGAACATCACCCGCGCCCATGACCGGCGCCTTGCTTCGAACCATCCTCAAAGGACATTCCATGGTACTCCGCTTCGCCCTCCTCGGTGCCGGCCGCATCGGCAAGGTCCACGCCCGCGCCGTCGGCTCCAACCCGCAGGCCAAACTGGTTGCCGTTGCCGACGCATTCGAGAAAGCGGCGACCGAGCTGGCGACCGCCTATGGCGCCGAGGTGCGCAGCATCGACGCCATCGAAAAATCCAAGGACATCGACGCCGTCGTCATCTGCACGCCGACCGACACCCATGCCGACCTGATCGAGCGTTTCGCCAAGGCCGGCAAGGCGATCTTCTGCGAGAAGCCGATCGACCTCGACGTCAAACGCGTCGAGAAGTGCCTGGCCGTGGTCGAGAAGGCTAAGGCAACGCTGATGGTCGGCTTCAACAGGCGCTTCGACCCGCATTTCGCCGCCGTGCGCAAGGCGATCGAGGACGGCGCCATCGGCACCGTCGAGATGGTGACCATCACCTCGCGCGATCCAGGTGCGCCGCCGATCGACTACATCAAGCGCTCGGGCGGCATTTTCCGCGACATGACCATCCATGATTTCGACATGGCGCGCTTCCTGCTCGGCGAGGAGCCGGTGGCGGTCAGCGCGCACGCCTCGGTGCTGGTCGACAAGAAGATCGGCGCCGCCGGCGATTTCGACAGCGTCAGCGTCATCCTGGAGACCGCTTCCGGCAAGCAGGCCGTCATCTCCAATTCGCGCCGCGCCACCTATGGCTATGACCAGCGCATCGAGGTGCATGGCTCGAAAGGCATGATCGCGGCCGAGAACCAGCGTCCGGTGTCGATCGAACTGGCCAACGAGAAGGGCTATACGCGCCCGCCGCTGCACGACTTCTTCATGACCCGCTACCTCGACGCCTATGCCAATGAGATCGCTGCCTTCATCGCAGCGGCGACCTCAGGCAAGAAGGCGGCGCCAAGCGGCGCCGACGGGCTCGTGGCGCTGAAGCTCGCCGATGCGGCGCTGAAATCGGCCACATCGGGCGAGACCGTCCGTCTCGACACGGCAAAGTAAGATCACCAGGTACAGGAGCCCAGCGATGAGCACATCAGCCGCTCGCAATCGTGAAACGCGCGCCATCGTCACTGGCGGCGCGCAAGGTATCGGCTTTGCCGTCGCCGAGGCACTGGCCGACGAGGGCTGCCAGGCTTTGGCGCTGATCGGCCGCTCGCAGGAGAAGGGCGACAAGGCCGTCGCCCATTTCAAGAAATCGGGCGTCGACGCGATCTTCATCAGCGCCGACGTCTCGAAGGTCGCCGACTGCAAGCGCGCCGTCGCGACCGCAATCTCGCATTTCGGCACCATCAACGCCCTGGTCAATGCCGCAGCGACGTCGGCACGCGGTTCGCTGGTCGAGACGAGCGAAGAGCTTTTCGACCAGATCTTCGACACCAATGTGCGTGGACCCTTCTTCCTCATGCAGGGGCTGGTCGCCCACCTCTTGGAGCGCAAGGCGCCGGGTTCGATCGTCAACGTGCTGTCGATGTCGGCGCATGCCGGCCAGTCCTTCCTGACGCCCTATTCGACCAGCAAAGGCGCGCTGATGACGCTGACCAAGAATGTCGCCAGCTCCTATCGAAAGAACCGCATCCGCTGCAACGCCGTGCTGCCCGGCTGGATGGACACTGAGGGCGAGGCGATCGTGCAGAAGAAATGGCACGACGCGCCGGACGACTGGCTGGAGAAGGCCGAGGCCGCGCAGCCGATGGGGCAACTGGTCAAGCCGGCGCAACTCGCCCGGCTGATCAGCTATATGATCAGCCCGCAAGCCGGCGTCATGACCGGGTCGCTGGTCGACTACGACCAGAACATTTCCGGGGTGATCGGTGAGTAGAATCTCGGTTCGATGCATCCATATTGGATCACGCTAAGCGGCCATCTCGGTGTCGGCATCACCGCCCGGTCGGAGGCCGATGCGCTGCAACTCTTCGTGCTTGCCTTCGGGTCCGCCGAGAAAATTGTCAGCATCGAGATCATCAAGGACATGAACGATCTCGAACAAAATCACGTCGTGCCCAATATGGGCGGAGCCAACTGGTTTCGACGCGGCATCTGGTTTCCGCAGGGCCACGAGCACATTTCAAATTGAGGGGGGACGTGACAAGCGCCTCCGCTTCGACTATATGAGCCTCATGATCAACCTGACCGCCACGTATTGGTACTTTAGGAGCTCGCTGGCGGCGGGAGGATTGCGCTCGATCTGAAGATTGCAGCAACAAGATCCGAACAGCCGCCAGACCTGGCGGCTTTTTTGTTTCAGCCGGCAGGTCTCCCAATCAGGAGCAGAAAGCCGTGTTGACCACCACAGATGACCTTCGGGTCAAGGAAATCAGGGAACTGAGTACGCCGGACCAGGTGATGCGGGAGATCCCGCGCACGCTGACGGCGACGCGCACCGTTGCCGCGTCACGCAATGCAACCCACGCCATCTTGAACGGGACCGACGATCGACTGCTCGTCATCGTCGGTCCCTGTTCGATCCACGATCCGGTCGCGGCCGTCGATTATGCCAGCCGTCTGGCGGCGCTGCGCGAGACCCTGTCCGACCGGCTTGAGATCGTGATGCGGGTCTATTTCGAGAAGCCGCGCACGACGGTCGGCTGGAAGGGCCTGATCAACGATCCCGACCTCGACGGCAGCTTCAACATCGACAAGGGGCTGCGGATGGCGCGCAACGTGCTCTCCGCCGTCAACAATCTCGGCCTGCCGGCGGCGACCGAATTCCTCGACATGACCACGCCGCAATACATTGCCGACCTCGTCGCCTGGGGCGCCATCGGCGCGCGCACGACCGAGAGCCAGATCCACCGCGAGCTGGCATCGGGCCTGTCCTGCCCGGTCGGCTTCAAGAACGGCACCGACGGCAATCTGCGGATCGCCGCGGAGGCGGTGAAATCGGCCGCCCAGCCGCACCATTTCATGGCGGTGACCAAGGGCGGACGCAGCGGCATCGCGACGACCACCGGCAATGAAGACTGCCACGTCATCCTGCGTGGCGGCGTTCAGCCCAACTATGACGCGGCGAGCGTCGAGGCGGCCTCGGTCGAACTCGCCCGCATCGGCGTCGCACCTCGGCTGATGATCGATGTCAGCCACGCCAACAGCTCAAAGAGGCCCGAGAACCAGCCCAAGGTGGCGGCCGATGTCGCGGGCCAGGTCACGGCGGGTGACGAGCGCATCATCGGCGTCATGATCGAGAGCAATCTCGTCGCCGGTCGGCAGGACGTGGTGCCCGGCAAGCCGCTCGTCTACGGCCAGAGCATCACCGACGGCTGTATCGACTGGGCGACCACCGAAACTGTGCTGCACGGCCTTGCCGGCGCGGTCGAGTGGCGGCGCTCGGCACGCCGCGCCATGATCGACAGCCGCCAGGGGGCGGCCTGACAGGCCGGGATAAGGCGGCGGCGTTTCCAGGTCGAGGCCGGGAATTCACGCCGCCTTCAAACCTTGCCAGGCGGTCAGTACCGACACCGCAACCAGGAGCAGTCCGGCCGCCCGGCCGGCAAATGCGGTCGCCCGGGGATTGGCGACCAGGAGATTGCGGCTGCGCCCGGCGGTGACGGCAAGCCCGCCATAGACGGCAAACTGCACGGCCACCGTCATGAATCCCATGACGGCCGCCTGTATCCAGATCGGACCATAGGCGGGTTTGAGAAATTGCGGATAGACCGCAAAGACGAAGAGGTAGGCCTTGGGATTGATCAGGCAGATCACCAGCCCCTGGCGAAACGCCTTCCATGCGGAGCGGCTGCCGGCAGGCCCCTCGTGGCCGACCTTGATCGAACTGCGCATCAGCGTCAGGCCGATGAAGGCCATGTAGCCGGCGCCGGCAATCAGCAACGGATTGTAGAGGATCGGCACGAAATGCATCAGCAGGCCGACGCCGACAGCGCCGTTCAGCGTGTGCACCATGCCGCCCAGCATGATGCCGCCGGTCGCGGCAAGGCCTCTATTGCCGCCGCCGGTCAGCGCATTGGCAAGCACAAAAAGCATGTCCATGCCGGGCACGATGATGATGCCGAACAGCAGGAGGAAGAACAGCCAGAGATTATCCGCATAGTCCATGTCAGTTGCCTGTCGCCTCGCCCGGCGAAGCCGCTGAGGAATGTGTTGATTTTCAATTCGATAGGCAGTCGTATAGGTCAGTCCTACTGACGATGTAGTGTCAGTTGTGATCGGAGCGGGTGAGGAAATGCGCAAGGCGTCACGGCTGTTCGAGATCATTCAGATCGTGCGGCTGGCGAGGCAGCCGGTGACGGCTGCCATGATGGCTGAAAAGCTGGAAGTGACGGTGCGCTCCGTCTATCGCGATATTGCAGCACTTCAGGCGATGCGCGTGCCGATCGAGGGCGGGCGCGGCATCGGCTACATCCTGCGCCCCGGCTTCGACCTGCCGCCGCTGATGTTTTCGATCGAGGAGATGGAGGCGATCGTTCTGTCGCTGGCACTGCTGGAGCGCACGGGTGACAGCGAGCTTAAGCAGGCGGCCAAGCGTGTCAGCGCCAAGATCGCCGGCGCGGTGCCGCCGCCCTTGCGCCAGACATTCGACGCCAATGCGTTGCATGCGTGGGGATTCGCCGCGCCCTCGGTCGGTGCGGTCGATCTGGCGCTGGTGCGCCGCGCCATCCGCGACGAGGAGAAGCTCGACCTGTCCTATCGCGACGAGCTCGGCCGCGCCTCCGAGCGCCTCATCCGCCCGATTGCGCTGATCTATTACGCCGAAACCGCCAACATAGTCGCCTGGTGCGAGTTGCGTCAGGCGATCCGCAATTTCCGCAGCGACCGGATCGAGGATTGCCAGGCGACGGGGCTACGGTTCAAGGGCGAAGGCGATCGTCTGCGGCAGGTCTGGGTGAACGGATGGGAGACGAACGCCGCCCAGGCTGCCAGCGGCTGAGGCGATCCATCACGACGCGGACTATCTCACATCGACCCAGCGCTTTTCCTCGAACGAGCGCGCCATCGCGTGCACGGTGCGCTCGATTTCCAGCCCTTCGGCGAACTCGATGATCCGCGCCGGCTTGCCGGCCAGCCGCGTCAAGAGTTCGTGGCACTCGATGATCTTGAGATCGTTGAAGCCGAGGCCATGGCCGGGCGCCGGCAGGAAGGCGTCGTAGGGCTTGTGGTGCGGCGCCACCAGAATGGTGCGATAACCCTGTTCGGTCGGGCGATCGGCAGTGAGGTAGAGCTGGAATTCGTTCATCCGCTCCTGGTCGAACAGGATCGATCCCTTCGAGCCGAAGATCTGGATGGCGATGCGGCCCTTGCGGCCCCAGGCCGAGCGGTTGACCAGCAGCGTGCCGGCAATGCCGTTTTCCAGATGCATCAGCACGCTGGCGATGTCATAGGTCTCGACCGCGCGGCGGCCGCCGGCGGCGAGCTTGCGGTCGGCATAGGGCTTGGCCATGTCGCAGATGACGCTGGCGACGCGGCCGAACAAGGCGGAGACCAGCGACAGCGGATGCACGGCGAAATCGTCGAGCGCGCCATAACCGGAAGCCGCTTCGTGCTTCCAGAAGAACAGCGCCTCCGGGTCGGCCATGAAGTCCTCATCCATCTCGATGCGCAGATGGTTGACCTCGCCGATGACCTTCTCGTCGAGCAGCGCGCCGATGTGGCGGATGGCCGGGCTCTGGACGTAGTTGTAGCCGAGGGCGGCGACCTTGCCCGACTTCTTCGCCGCCGCCGCCATGGCTTCGGCCTCGGCGAAGCTCGGCGCCATAGGCTTTTCGCACCACAGATGCTTGCCGGCCTCGAGGATGGCGATGGCCATCTCCGGATGGAACTGGTTGGGCGTGGTCAGCGAGACGATATCGACATCCGGGTCGTTGACGACGGCGCGCCAGTCGCCGGACGCCTTGGCGAAGCCGAACTCGCCGGCCTTGCGCCTGGCGAGGTCCTCATTGACCTCGCCGAGATGGATGAGCCGGGGCTTGGGCACGTCGGGAAAGACGGCGCCGACGGCACTCCATGCGATGGCGTGACACTTGCCCATGAAACCCGTGCCGATGAGACCGACGCCGACCATTTTCCATTTCTCCACTGCCTGAAGCGTTGGATGGATGAATTAGTCCATTTTCTCTTGGAATGGAATGTCTGCCTCATTTTTTATGGCGTTCTTGCGCAGGCTCGCTATGATGGGGCAGAGAGGGTACCCATAGATGAGCCTGGACAGAGCGACGATGGACGAACGGGTACCTCGCGACTTCGAGACGCTGCGCGCCACCATCCTGGACCGGCGCGAAAGCCTGCCCAAGCGCATCGCCCAGATCGCCGCCTATGCGCTCGACAATCCCGACGACATCGCCTTCGGCACCGCCGCCAGCATCGCCGCTTCGGCCGGCGTGCAGCCGTCGACGTTGATCCGCTTTGCCCAGCAGCTCGGCTTCGACGGTTTCACCAGCCTGCAGCAGGTGTTTCGCGAGCGGCTGCGCGAGCGCAATTCCTCCTATGATGAACGCCTGCAGGCGCTGCGTGCCAAGGCCGAGGGCGCCGCCGGTCACCGAGCGATCTTCGACGGCTTCGTCGCCGCCGCCAGCACCTCGCTCAACGACATTTCGCGCACGCTTGACGACGCGCATCTGGAAGACGCGATTTCCCTGCTGGCGAAGGCGGAAACCATTTACGTTTTGGCCAAGCGCCGCTCCTATCCGGTGGCGTCCTACATCGCCTATGCGCTGGGCAAGCTGAAGATCCGCAATCAACTGATCGAATCGGCCGCCGGGCTGAACGCCGAGATGATCGCATTCGCCACGCCGGCGGATGCCGTCATCGCGATCAGCTTCTCGCCTTACGCGCCGGCCACCATCGACGAGGCGCGCAGCATTTCGGAACAGGGCGTGCCGATCGTCGCCATCACCGACAGCTCGTTTTCGCCGCTTGCCCAGTTCGCCAGCATCTGGTTCGAGGTGGCCGAGGCGGATTTCGCCGGCTTCCGCTCGCTGTCGGCGACGATGGCGCTGGCCATGGCGCTGACCGTCGGCGTCGGCGAAAAACGGCGCAGCACGGGCCGCAGGCGCAAGGCCTAGCAGGCACCTCAAAGACAATTTAGGCCAGGGAATGCTCATTCCATATTGACTATGGATTGGAATTATTATTTCATATTCCTGGCGCCACGCTGCCGCTCGCGCGTGTACCCCAAAATACGTTGCTCAAGACAACAAGACTGACGGGAGGTTCCAATGAGCGAAGCCATGGACGCGAGACAGGCGCCGCTCGACGTCATCACCATCGGTCGCGCTTCCGTCGACCTTTATGGCCAGCAGATCGGCTCGCGGCTGGAGGACATCACCTCGTTCGCCAAGTCGGTCGGTGGCTGCCCGGCCAACATTTCGGTCGGCACGGCGCGGCTCGGCCTGCGCTCGGCGCTGCTCACCCGCGTCGGCGACGAGCAGATGGGCCGCTTCATCCGCGAACAGCTGGCGCGCGAAGGCGTCTGCGTCGACGGGCTGAAAACCGACAAGGAACGGCTGACCGCATTGGTGCTGCTGTCGGTCGAGGACGAAGGCGTGTCGCCGATGATCTTCTACCGCAGCGACTGCGCCGACATGGCGCTGGCGCCGGAAGACATCGACGAGGCCTTCATCGCCTCGGCGCGATCCATCGTCGTCACCGGCACGCATTTTTCCCGCCCCAACAGCGATGCCGCGCAGCGCAAGGCAATCCGCATCATCAAGGCCAAGGGCGGCAAGGTGGTGTTCGACATCGACTATCGGCCGAACCTCTGGGGTCTGGCCGGCCATGCCGAAGGGTTCGAACGTTACGTGAAATCAGACCGGGTCTCGGCCCAGCTGAAGACAGTGCTGCCCGATTGCGACCTGATCGTCGGCACAGAAGAAGAGATCATGATCGCGTCGGGTGCCGATGATTGCCTGAGCGCCTTGAAGACGATCCGCTCGCTGTCCTCGGCGACCATCGTTCTGAAGCGAGGCGCCATGGGCTGCATCGTCTATGACGGGCCGATCAGCGACGATCTGGAGGACGGTGTCGTCGGCAAGGGCTTTCCGATCGAGATCTATAATGTGCTCGGCGCCGGCGACGCTTTCATGTCCGGCTTCCTGCGCGGCTGGCTGGGCGGAGAAGACCATGCGACGGCGGCGACCTGGGCCAATGCCTGCGGCGCCTTCGCCGTGTCGCGGCTGCTCTGCGCGCCGGAATATCCGACCTTCGAGGAGCTGCAGTTCTTCCTCAAGAACGGCAGCAAGCATCTTGCCTTGCGCAAGGACGAGGCGATCAATCACATCCATTGGGCGACCACCCGCCGCCGCGACGTTCCCTCGCTGATGGCGCTCGCCTGCGACCATCGCATCCAGCTCGAGGATGTGGCGGCAAAGGTCGGTACCGATCCCGCACGCATCCGCGATTTCAAGGTGCTGGCGGTCAAGGCGGCGGCGAAGGTCGCTGCCGGCCGTGACGGCTACGGCATGCTGATCGACGAGAAGCATGGCCGCGAGGCGATGTTCGAATTCGCCCGCCATCCCTTCGCCTGGCTCGGGCGGCCAGTCGAATTGCCGGGATCGCGACCGCTGCGTTTCGAGTTCTCGCAGGACATCGGCTCGCAACTCGTCGAATGGCCGGTCGACCACTGCATCAAGTGCCTGTGCTTTTATCACCCCGACGATCCGGCTGCCTTGAAGGAAGAGCAGCAGCAGAAACTGCGCGCGCTGTTCGAGGCCGCACGCAAGGTCGGCAGGGAATTGCTGGTCGAGATCATCGCCGGCAAGCACGGCAAGCTCGACGACAAGACGATCCCGCGCGCGCTGGAGGAACTCTATGCGCTCGGCATCAAACCCGACTGGTGGAAGCTCGAACCGCAGGCTTCGGCGGCGGCGTGGGCAAAGATCGAAGCGGTGATCCTCAAGCACGATCCGTGGTGCCGGGGCGTCGTGCTGCTTGGCCTGGAAGCGCCGCAGGACGAACTGGAGGCGGCTTTCGCCGCCACCGCCAAGGCGCCCATCGTCAAGGGATTTGCCGTCGGCCGCACCATCTTCGTCCACGCGGCCGAACAATGGCTGGCCGGCAAGATGTCGGATGACGAGGCGATCGCCGACATGGCCTCGCGCTTCGAACAGTTGACCGAAGCGTGGCTTGCCGCGCGCGGCCGCAAAGCAGCATAAGAAGGCGCGGCATAGGACAAGCGGACCCAAGGACTGGGGAGGAAACCACCATGAGCAAGACAATCCGCCTGACAATGGCGCAGGCGCTGACCCGCCTTCTCAGCAGACAGATGACCGAGATCGACGGCAACAAAGTCCCGATCTTCGGCGGTGTCTGGGCGATCTTCGGCCATGGCAACGTCGCCGGCATCGGCGAAGCGCTCTATCAGGTGCGCGACGAACTGCCGACCTTCCGCGCCCACAATGAACAGGCGATGGCGCATGCGGCGATCGCCTTTGCCAAGGCCAATTTCCGCCGCCGCTTCATGGCGGCGACCTCGTCGATCGGCCCCGGCGCGCTCAACATGGTGACGGCTGCTGCACTCGCCCACGTCAACCGGCTGCCGGTGCTGTTTCTGCCCGGCGATGTCTTCGCCAACCGCATTCCCGATCCGGTGCTGCAGCAGGCCGAGGATTTCTCCGACGGCACGGCGACGGTCAATGACTGCTTCCGTCCGGTGTCGCGGTATTTCGACCGCATCACGCGGCCGGAACAGATCATCCCGGCGCTCAGCCGTGCCATGCAGGTGCTGACCGATCCGGCCGATTGCGGCCCGGTGACCCTGTCGCTGTGCCAGGACGTGCAGGCCGAGGCCTATGACTATCCCGAGAGCTTCTTTGCCGAGCGGGTCTGGCACCAGCGCCGCCCGCGGCCGGACCGCCATGAGCTAGCCGCAGCGGTGGCAGCACTCAAGGGGGCGAAGAAGCCGCTGGTGATCGCCGGCGGGGGCGTGCTTTATTCGCAGGCCTCGGATGAGCTGGCGAAATTCGTGCAGGGCGCCGGCATCCCGGTCTGCGAGACGCAAGGCGGCAAATCCTCCCTGCCGGACGATCATCCGCTCAACATGGCGGCGGTTGGCGTCACCGGCACCTCGGCCGCCAACCGGCTGGCGGAGGAGGCCGATGTCGTGCTGGCCATCGGCACGCGGTTGCAGGATTTCACCACCGGCTCGTGGGCGCTGTTCAAGAATTCCGGCAAGACCATCATCGGCTTGAACGTGCAGCCCTTCGATGCCGGCAAGCACCGGGCGCTGCCGCTTGTCGCTGATGCGGCCGAGGGGCTGGCCGAACTCGGCGCGGCGCTGAGGGGCTGGAAAGCGCCGGCAAGCTGGACCGACAATGCCGCCGCCGGCAAGAAGGCCTGGCAGGCTGAGGCGGCCAAGGTGACGGCGTCGACCAACGCCACCTATCCTTCCGACGCGCAGGTCATCGGCGCCGTGCAGCGCGCGATGGGCTCTGGCGTAACCCTGCTGCATGCCGCCGGCGGCCTGCCCGGCGAACTGCACAAGCTATGGCAAGCGGGCGCGCCCGGCTCCTACCATGCCGAATACGGCTTCTCGACCATGGGCTACGAGATTGCCGGCGGCCTTGGCACAAAGATGGCGAAGCCGGACGAGGAGATCGTCGTCATGATCGGCGACGGCTCCTATCTGATGCTGAATTCCGAAATCGCCACCTCGGTGATGCTCGGTCTCAAGCTGACCATCGTGCTGCTCGACAACCGCGGTTATGGCTGCATCAACCGGCTGCAGATGGCGACCGGCGGCGCCAACTTCAACAATCTCCTGAAGGACTCACGCCACGAAATCCTGCCCGATATCGACTTCGCCGCGCATGCGGCCAGCATGGGGGCGATCGCCGAGAAAGTGCCGTCGATCGCCGGGCTGGAAAACGCCCTGGAAAAGGCAGGGAAGAACAACCGCACCACCGTGCTGGTCATCGACACCGATCCGCTGGTTTCGACCGATGCCGGCGGCCATTGGTGGGATGTTGCGGTGCCGGAGGTGTCGGCGCGTGCCCAGGTGAACGCGGCGCGCAAGGCCTATGACGAAAAACGGCAGATGCAGACCATTGGCGATTGATGCCAACGCCGGCAAATCCCACCTTTCTCCTCGCGGGGAGGGTGGGCACGAACTGAAAACTGGAGTGACGACTTGAAAGCCAAACTGGGCATGTCCCCCATTGCGTGGTGGAACGACGATCTTGCGGAACTCAGCGATGATGTGTCGCTGGAAGAGTGTTTGCGCCAGTCGCGCTCGGCCGGTTTCACCGGCATGGAGATGGGCCGGCGGTTTCCCAATGATCCCGATGTCATGCTGCCGATCCTGAAGGCGGCCGACGTGACGCTGTGCGGCGGCTGGTTCTCGGGCACACTGGTCGATGAGGACATCGGCAAGAACAAGGATCGCATCCAGCCGATGATCGATCTGTTCAAGGCGGTGAACGCGCCTTGCATCGTCTATGGCGAGGTCGGCCGTTCGATCCAGGGCGACCGCTCGAAGCCGCTCGCCACCAAGCCGAAGCTCTCGAACGACGAGATGAAGGCCTATGCGAAACGCCTCACCGAGTTCGGTGAATGGTGCGCCGAAGAAGGCATGCCGCTGTCCTACCACCACCACATGGCGGCGGTGGTCGAGACCGAGCCGGAACTCGATGCCTTCATGAACTATTCCGGAGCCGGCATTCCGCTGCTGCTCGATGCGGGGCACCTGGCCTTTGCCGGCGGCGATGTCCTGCGCGCCATCGACAATCATCACAAGCGGATCAGCCATGTGCATGTGAAGGACGTGCGCATGGGCGTGATCGACAAGCTCGACCGCACCAAGCAATCCTTCCTCGACGCCGTCGCGCTCGGGGCCTTCACGGTGCCGGGTGACGGCTCGCTGGATTTCGGCGCCATCGTGCAGCGGTTTGCCGACCATGGTTACGAGGGCTGGTTCGTGGTCGAGGCCGAGCAGGATCCGAAGAAGAACCCGCCGCTCAAGATGGCTGAGGTCGGCCACAAGGAATTAATGCGGGTGATGACGGCGGCCGGCTATACGGTCGAGACACAGGGCTTTCCAAATGCCTAAGGCTTCCCCAATGCCTGCGGCTTTGCCAATACCTGACGCGCTGGTTCTCGGCGAAGCCGGGTTGCTGTAGGTTGGCCGGATGAAAGATTCCGAGCACCCGTTTTTCCGGCCTTTGTGGCGGCGCGTCGCCGTCGTCGCGGTCTGCGTCATCTGGTCGATCATCGAATTCGCCACCGGCACGCCTTTCTGGGGCATGATCGCACTCGGCTTCGCCGGCTACGGCGTGTGGCAGTTCTTCTATCTCTACAAGCCGGCCGACGAGAGCAAGGCAGCGGCCGAGCCCGAACCGAAGGAGTGAACCGGATGTCGAAGCTGCTGGTGAAGGCCAACAAGGGCCATGGCCGCGTCGCCCATGTGACGCCGCAGATCGCAGGCTGGACCTATGTCGGTTTCGACCTGCATCGGCTGAATCCCGGCGAGAGCGCGTCGGGAAAAACGGACGATCGCGAGGTCTGCCTGGTGTTCGTCACCGGCAAGGGCAAAGCGACGGCCGGCGGCAGGGACCTCGGGCTGCTCGGCGAGCGCATGTCGCCCTTCGACGGCAAACCGTGGTCGGTCTATGTACCCGAGGGTTCCGACTGGTCGGTCAAGGCAGACACCGAGCTGGAACTCGCGGTCTGCTCGGCACCGGGCCTCGGCGGCGGCCTGCCGGTGCGTGTGATCAGACCGGAGGATCTCGGCCAGGAGGTGCGCGGCAAGGGCACCAACACCCGCTATGTCACCAATATCCTGCCGGAGGGCAAGCCGGCCGATTCATTGCTGGTGGTCGAGGTCATCACGCCCGGCGGCCACACGTCGAGCTACCCGCCGCACAAGCATGACCAGGACAATCTGCCGGCCGAATCCTATCTCGAGGAGACCTATTATCATCGGCTCAACCCGCCGCAGGGCTTTGCCTTCCAGCGCGTCTACACCGACGCCGATAAGAACGGGCATCGCGCGCTGGATGAAGCCTTGGCGATCGAGGATGGCGATGTCGTTCTGGTGCCCAAGGGCTATCATCCCTGCGCCGCCTGCCATGGCTATGACCTCTACTATCTCAACGTGATGGCCGGGCCGAAGCGGACGTGGAAATTCCACAACGCGCCCGAGCACGAATGGTTGATGAAAGCCTGACCGGTCATACGTTTCGGGTGAAGCTGTTGGTCCAGCTCGGGAAAATCGTCGGCTAAGGACCCACCGGGTCGATTTGCCTTCGAAAACCCTTCAAAGCTTCGTCAATCCGTCATGGAAATCGCCTATGGCAGCGGGGCCAGTGCATGTCGCCCAAAAGTGAGCAGCGGTTTTGGGATTACGACATGCGAAAAACCAAGACTTAAAGCGCGTCGCAGCATTTCTTCAAACGCGGCGCGCTTTGACGAGGACTTCTTCTCATGCGCTACGCCATCTATTTCACTCCCCGGCAGGACGAGCCGCTGGCGCGGATCGCCGCCAATTGGCTGGGGCGCGACCCGTTCGGTGGCGCGACAAGGCCGGTGGAGACGGTGGCCGATCTGTCGGCGGCGGAAGTTGCCTTCCACACCGCTTCGGCGCGGCGCTACGGTTTTCACGCGACGCTGAAAGCCCCCTTCCGGCTGGCTGCCAACGAGACGGAGACCTCGCTGCGCACGGCACTCGACCATTTTGCCGAGGCAACGCCGGTGGTGACGATCCCGCGCCTTGTCGTCAGCCAGATCGACAGCTTCTTTGCGCTGGTGCCGGAAGGACCGCTGCCTCCGCTCAACCGCTTTGCCGATGACGTGGTGCTCGGTTTCGACCGGTTTCGTGCGCCGTTGACCGAGGCGGAGATCGAACGGCGCAGCCCGGACTCGCTGAAGCCCGCCGAATTCCGCAATCTGTGCCAGTGGGGCTATCCCTATGTCTTCGAGACCTTCCGCTTCCACATGACGCTGTCCGGCCGGGCGGGGCCACAGGAAAGCCCACGTCTTCGCGCAGCAATCGACAGCCTGTTCGCGGAGGTGCTGCAACAGCCGGTGCTGGTGGATGCGTTGACGCTTTTTGTCGAAACCGAACCGGGCGCACCGTTCATGGTGCTCTCACATCACGCGCTCGGGCGCCGCCCTGCCAGAAAAACCGCATGAATAACCGAGCCGGAATAAACAAGGACTGCCTGAAATGACCGCCGAAACTGTTCTTACCAACGCGCGCATCGTCCTTGCCGACGAGATCGTCGAGGGTTCGCTGGTGCTGCGCGACGGCTTTATCGCCGGCATCGATGCCGGCATCGGCCACACCGGCGGGAACATGGCCGGCGAGGACATGGGCGGCGACTATATCATTCCCGGGCTGGTCGAACTCCACACCGACCATCTCGAGGGCCACTACGCGCCGCGGCCGAAGGTGCGCTGGAACCCGATCGCTGCGGTGCTCGCCCATGACGCGCAAGTGGCGACCGCCGGCATCACCACCGTGCTCGATGCCTTGCGCGTCGGCATGGACGAGGACGCCGACCTGACATCGGACGACATCCGCAAGCTGGCGGACGCGATCGAGGACAGTGTCCAGCAGGATCGTCTGCGGGCCGACCACTTCATCCATCTGCGCTGTGAGGTTTCGGCGCCGGACTGCCTCAAGGCCTTCGCCAATTTCGACGGTGACGAGCGGGTCAAGCTGGCATCGCTGATGGATCATGCGCCCGGCCAGCGCCAGTTCGTCAACCTCGAAACCTATGCCTATTACTACCAGCGCAAGCTGAAACTGACCGACCGCGACTTCAAGCTGTTCTGCGAAAAGCGGATGGCGGAATCGGCCAGGAATTCGGGACCGAACCGTGTCCATATCGCCGCCGCCTGCCACGAACGCGGCATCGTGCTGGCAAGCCACGACGACGCCACGACAGGCCATGTCGACGAGGCGATCGAACAGGGCGTGCGCGTCGCGGAATTCCCGACCACGGAGGAAGCCGCCAGGGCGTCGAAACAGGCCGGGCTCGGCGTCTTGATGGGTGCGCCCAACGTCATGCGCGGCGCTTCGCATTCGGGCAATGTCTCGGCCCGCACGCTCGCCGGCGATGGGCTGCTCGACATCTTGTCGTCCGACTATATTCCTTTCAGCCTGATCCAGTCGGCGTTCTTCCTCGGCGACGTCGTCGAAGGCATTTCGCTGCCGCAGGCGGTCGCCATGGTCTCGAAGAACCCCGCCGAAGCGGTTGGCCTGACCGACCGCGGCGTCATCGAGCAGGGCCGACGCGCCGATCTGGTGCGCGTGCGTGTCGACGACCATGTTCCGGTCGTGCGCACGGTCTGGCGGCAGGGACGCCGGGTCGCATGATGGTGTCGGCCTTGATCGAGCGCGAATTGTCCGCGGAGACGTTTCCGATCCGCGACGGCGTCTTCGTCGCCGTCGTCGGCCCGAGCGGCGCCGGCAAGGATACGGTGATCGGCTACGCCCGCGCCCGCTTTGCCGACGAGACCCGGCTGGAGTTCGTACGCCGCGTCATTACCAGGCCGAGCGATGCCGCGAGCGAGGATCACGACACGCTGGCCGACGCTGCCTTCATCGAAGCCGAAGCGGATGGCGCCTTCGCCATCTCCTGGGAGGCGCATGGCTTGCACTACGGCATCCCGGTCGATGTCGACTGGTCGGTCGCCAACGGCCGTGTCGCCGTCGCCAATGTGTCGCGTGCGATCATACCGGTCCTGCGCGAGCGCTATGCGAATCTAGCCATCGTCGAGATCACCACCTCGCCGGAGGTGCTGGCCGAGCGGCTGGCTATGCGCGGGCGCGAGTCGCGCGGCGAGGTGCTGGCCCGGCTGGCGCGCAGCGCCAATGTGACCTTGTCCGGACCTGATGTCACCTCGATCGACAACAGCGGCCCGCGCGAGGCGGCCGGCGAACGTTTCGCCGAGGTGCTGCGCAAGGCGATGGCCTTCTCCGACATATCGGGCTTGATCTAGAGCCATAGCGCTCCACTTGCTTTTTCGCTGCTACTGGAGCGCTGTATGGTGCTGACCGCATCATGATGCTGGATCGCGATCCCGAGGCAACGACCTTCCAAGAAGAATCTCCATGCAGACTCTGACACCCATCCTTTCGACCATCACGGCGGCATTCCTGGCGTCCTTCGTCGAGGTCGTCGAGGCCTTCACCATCGTGCTCGCTGTCGGGGTGACGCGCAGCTGGCGCCCGGCACTGACCGGCGCCGCACTGGCGCTGGCGCTGCTGGCGGCCCTGGTGCTGGCGTTCGGCCCGCTGCTGGCGCTTGTTCCCATCACCACGCTGCAGTTCGTCGTCGGGGTGCTGCTGATCCTGTTCGGCATGCGCTGGCTGCGAAAGGCCATCCTGCGCAGCGTCGGCGTCATCGCCCTGCATGACGAGGAGGCGGCCTTCTCCAAGGAAACCGCCGCCTTGCACCGGCAGACCAACGACCGCCGCGCCGACTACCTCGCCGGGCTGGCGTCGTTCAAGGCGGTGCTGCTCGAGGGTGTCGAGGTGGTGTTCATCGTCATTGCCGTCGGCGCCGCACATGGACAGACGCTTTACGCCAGCCTCGGCGCGCTGGCGGCGTTCGTTCTGGTGATGCTTATCGGCCTGGCGGTCCACCGACCGCTGGCGCGCGTGCCGGAAAATGCGCTGAAATTCGTCGTCGGGCTGATGCTGACCAGCTTCGGCATCTTCTGGACCGGCGAAGGCATCGGCGCCGACTGGCCAGGCGCCGATCTCGCCTTGGTCGCCATCTTCGCCATCGTCGCGCTGGCGTCGTTTGCCATGGTGCGCTGGCTGCGCGCTGCCTATCCCACACTCAGCGGCGGAGGGCTCGCCCGATGAACGTCATTCGGCTCGCGGCCAAGGAATTCTTCGGCATGTTCGTCGATGACGGCAGTCTGGCGCTGCTGGCGCTGGTCCTGGTGGCCGTCATCACGGCGGCGGTGAAGCTGCTGGCGCTGCCGCCGCTGCTCGGCGGCGCTCTTTTGTTAGTGGGCTGCCTCGCCATCCTGTTGCAAAGCGTTCGCCGCGCCGCACGCGGGACCAATCGGTAGCGCTCGCGCGGTCGCTTCAGGCCCCAAGTGCAAAAGGCATCAGCGACACCGTGCCAGCCGCACTTTCGCCTGGGGCGAGCACGATGATGCCCTCGTCCGGGTCGCTCCATCCGCCCCGGTTGAAAGCGCCGGAGGCGTTGGTCTGCGGTTCGACGCAGAAATACGGTTTCGTCGGGTCGGCGTACAGCATCAGGTGCTTGAAGACGGGCTCGGCCTTGATGCGCAAGCCTGCGCCGCGCGTTGGAAACCGAAGCGTCGCTTCACCCGTCCAACCGCCATAGTCATTGTTGCGCCAGCCGGCGGGCAGAGGCCGGCCGTCGGCGAAATCGAGTTCGGGTGCAAGCGTGATCGGATCGCCCGCGATGCCCAGCGGTTCTTCGAGATAGAATCGCGTCGCCTCGAACTGCAACGTGACGTCCGGGTCGCGATCGAACCAGGGATGCAGGCCAAAACCGAACGGCATGGAAACCGGCCCGGTGTTGGTCAGCGTCAAGGTCACGCCGAGGCCTTCCTCCGACACCATGAAAACCTGCGTCACGTGGTAGGCGTAGGGTTCGACGCCGGCCGCGATATCCAACGACAGCGTTGCCTGGGCGTCGCTCGCCTCAGCGACAGTCCAGGCGTGTTTCCAGCCACTGCCATGCACGTTGATTGTTTCGGGTGGATTGTTCGGCTGGACCTGCCAGCGCTTTGCTGCGAACTCGAAGGCATTTCCAGCGATGCGGTTGGCGTAGGGCATCATCGGGAACATGGCGACGCCAAGCACGTTGCCCGCTTGCCGATCGTCATCGGAAAGCCGGCGCATGAGATCGATGCCGCGCCAGCGCAGCCCGCCCATACTTCCGCCAATTCGCGGCACGAGGTCGACCTCAAGCGCCCCGGCCCTAAGCGTCAACGGTTCAGGAATTACACCCATCGCCTGCCATCCATCCGCCATCGATTTCAGGCATTTGCCCCGATGTGCGTGTTCAGTGGATCGCAGAAGAACAGCACGGCTGCAATCATTTCATCGACATAGCTGTGCCGGGGCTGGCGGTTATTCCGCAGCCGCACCGGCCACGTTCTTGCGAGCGGCGTCGACCATCAGCCGCCTTGCCCGGAACACGCCCCATTGCTGGTCGACCAGCACGCCGATGAGGATGACGCCACCCATCACCGCGAAATTGAGCGAGGACGGGATGCCGAGCAGATTGACGAGGTTCTGCAGCTCCTGCAGCAGCACCGTGCCGAGGATGACGCCGATCAGCGAGCCCTCGCCGCCGCGCAGCGAGAAGCCGCCGAGCACGGCCGCAGCAATGGCATAAAGCTCGTAGAACTGGCCGTGGCTGGCCGGCGAGATCGAGCGCGTGTACATGGCGAAATAGATCGCCGACAGCGCCGTCAGCACGCCGCAGATCACATAGGCGGCCATCACGACACGGCCGGTGCGGATGCCGGAGTATTTCGCCGCCTCCTCGTTCTTGCCGATGGCATAGAGGTAGCGGCCGAACACCGAGCGGTGCAGCACCACCCACATGACGATGGAGATGACGATCAGCGCGATGAAGCTGTTCGGCACGCCCCAGGAGCGGCCAGCCGTCAGGAATTCCAGGTCAGGAAAGTTCTGGCCGAAGGCGAAGCCGGCAGTGCCGTCGGCGGTGTAGAAGCGGGCGACGCCGCGATAGATCAGCAGGCCGCACAGGGTGACGACGAAGGGCTGCAGCTTGAGCCGCGTGATCAGCCAGCCGTGCACCAGGCCGATGATGGCGCCGAGCGCGATGATCAGCACGAAGGCCAGCGGCCAGTCCAGCTCGCGCACGGCGATGAAGTCGATGAACAGCGTTCCCAGCAACGCGACCACCGACCCGACCGACAGTTCGATGCCGCCGGTGATGATGACGAAGGCCTGGCCGATCGACAGGATGCCGAACAGTCCGATCAGGTTCGAGGTGTTGGCGAGATTGATCGGCAACAGGAAGCGCGGGTTGATAATCGCCACCACAGTTCCGACGACCAGGATCAGGATCAGCAGGCCGAGATCTTTCTTACTCATCGTCTTCTCCCCATTGCCGCCTGAGCAGATCGCGCTTCCCGCGACCCCGCTGCAAAAAACTATTTCGGCTGCTTGCCCACCGCCAGCAACAGCACGTTTTCCTGGCTGAACTGGTCCTTGTCGAGAATGCCCGAGATCTGGCCCTCATGCATGACGGCGATGCGGTCGGACACGCCGATCACCTCCTCCATGTCGCTGGAGATCATCAGCACGGCGACGCCGGCGTCGGCCAGCGCCCGCATCAGCCCATAGATTTCCGCCTTGGCGCCGATATCGATGCCGCGCGTCGGCTCGTCGAGGATCATCACCTTCGGGTTCATGGCCAGCCATTTGCCGAGCACGACCTTCTGCTGATTGCCGCCCGACAGCGTGCCGGTGCGTGTCTGCACCGACGGCGCTCTGATGCCGAGATTGCTCTTCTGCTTTTCGGCGGTGGCGGTCTCGGCACTTGCCGAAACCAGCGAGCGGCGCGCATGCGCCGGCAGATTGGGCAGCGAGATGTTCTGGGCGATCGACAGGTCGAGCAGGATGCCGGTCAGCTTGCGGTCCTCGGGCACGAGGAAGATGCCGTGGGCGACGGCATCCGCCGCCGAGCCCAGTGCAAGCGGCTTGCCGCCAAGCTCGAGCGCGCCGCCAAGGCTGCCGTCGATGCCGAAAAACACCCGCGCCAGTTCGGTGCGGCCGGAGCCGACAAGCCCGGCAAGGCCGAGGATTTCGCCGCGCCTGACATCGAGATCGACAGGCCGGCTGGGATAGGCAGGCGTGCGGACGGCCTTGGCCGAGAGGGCCACGGCGCCGGGCGCGCGCGCGGCCTCGGAGGCTTTTTCGCGCTCCTTCAGCATGCGGCCGATCATCAGCTTGACCATCTGGTCGTGGTTGATGGCGCTCTTCTGCAGCGTACCGGCCAGCATCCCGTCGCGCAGCACGACGACGCGGTCGGCGACACGCTCGACCTCATGCAGGCGGTGCGAAATGAAGATGACGCTGATACCGTCGGCCTTCAACGCCTTGATGACGTCGAGCAATTTGTCGGTTTCGGCGAGCGGCAGGCTCGATGTCGGCTCGTCGAGGATGACCAGCCTTGCCTTGATCGACAGCGCCTTGGCGATCTCGACCATCTGCTGCTGGGCCAGCGACAGGGCGGCGACCGGCGTGTCGGCGGAAAAATTGGCGCCGACGCGCTTCAGCAGCGGCGCCACCATGGTGCGCAGCCGGGCGCGGTCGACGAGCTTTAATACGCCGGCGCGCAACGGTTCGCGGCCAAAGAAGATGTTGGCAGCAACGTCGAGATTGTCGAACAGGTTGAGTTCCTGGTGGACGAAGGCGATGCCGGAACCGAGGCTGGCCTCGACCGAGAGCCCGTCATGCGCGATGCCGTCGACGGTGACGGTGCCGGTGTCGGGCCTGGTGACGCCGCCGAGGATCTTCATCAAGGTCGACTTGCCGGCGCCGTTTTCGCCGACGAGGCCGATGACCTCGCCCGGCCTGACCTCCATGGAGAAGCCGTCGAGCGCGACGACGCCCGGATAGGTCTTGCGCACGTTCTCGAGCGTGAGGAACGGGGTGGACGCCGTTATGGATGTTTCGGAATAATTCATCACGCCTGACAGCAGCCGGTGGGCTACAGACTGACCGGCCTTCGCCGGCCCGTCAATACGATCGCCGGCTCAAGGCGAACCCTGAGCCGGCGTAACGGATTTGTCTCAGTTTCCGGACATCGCCTTCAGATTGGCGGCATAGGCGTCGACGTCGTCCTTGCCGATGATCTTGGTCGGGATGATGATCAGGCCGCCCTCCGGGATGCCCGACTTGTCGCCCTTGAGATAGGAAGCCATCAGCTTCATGCCCTGATAGGCCCATTCGAAGGGCTGCTGCACGACGGTGGCGGCAACGGTGCCTTCCTTGACGCCGCCCAGCGTGATCGGATCGTCATCGAAGCCGACGACGGTGATCGAGCCGAGCTTGCCGGCGTCGCGCAGCGCTTCATAGATGCGCGGCGTGTTGTAGGAATAGAAGCCGACCATGCAGGTGACGTCGGGGCTGGCGACCAGCGCGTCCTCGACGTTCTTCTTGGCGCGCGCCTGGTCGATGTCGTCGCCACGCACGTCGACGAGCTCGATCTTGGTGCCGGCGAGGCCGTCCTTCATGCCCTGGATGCGTTCCTTGGCATTGTCGGCGCCGAGCAGGCCGACGAAGCCGAGGCACTTGCCGCCATTGGGCATCGCCTTCTTGGCGATCTCGGCCGCCTGCTTGCCGGCATCGACGTTGGACGAGCCGATATAGGCGACACGCTTGGTCTGCGGGGCGTCGCTGTCGGTGGTGAACAGCGCGGTTTGCGAAGCGATCTTGTTCAGCCCGTCGGTCGAGGTCTTGGGATCGACGGCCGAGACCATGATGCCCTTGACGCCAGCCGTCACCAGGTCATCCATCAGCCGCTGCTGGATGGCGACCGAGGACTGCTCGGGATATTTGAGCTCGAGATTGTAGTCCGGCAGTTCACCTTGCGCCTTCTTGACGCCGGCTTCCGCGGCCTTCCAGAAATCGGAAGCGCCGTTGACGACGAAGGCCAGCGTCGGCTTGTCGTCGGCGCGTGCGATGGCCGTCGCCGTCAGGCCGATGAGCAGCGCCGCTGTGGCTACGGATGCATTTCGTATCAAGGATTTCATGTTCAACCTCCCGTTTGGCTCAGTCGTTCGACTGACCGATCTTAGTCACCTGAATTTGCCGTCTGCAGCTTGAACGCCCTCCTCCTCAAAGGGTCCCGGCGCCGAAACAACGGCGTCGATCCAGCTGCGATCGTGGACTTTAGAGACTCATCCTTCGTTCGTAAATAGTCCGATTTGTCAGACATATCACTTGTCCGAGACAGAGCTTGCGGAGGTAGTGTCCGCTCGCCATCGGGCTGTTTTCACGCACTCCCGCCGCTCCCGGACCGACCGGGCCGGATGCGGTGGATTGACGGTACAGCGCATTTTTGTATTAGTAAACAGTATTAGTTTTCGAGCTGTATCCAGGGCAGTATTAAGGCTTCGCGGCGCACCTGCCGGCGAGTTGGTGCGTTACCTGTGCCTGGGGCCAAGCCTTGTGGCTTTTGGGTTCCGGCTTGGGTAGCACTGCGTGAAAGATGGACCTCGAGAGCACTTATAGATATAAATGATCGCAGCGATTTCTATAAATCGATAATGTCACGCTATCTTGTCGGCCTGACCGGCTGCCGCTAGACAGGCCTAGGATTGGGGATGCCATGAGCGAGACGACGGATCCGGAAACCCTCGACACGGCGAAACGGCGCAAGCCGCCGGCGAAGAGCGCCAGGGGCCGCGTCACCATGACCGACATCGCCAGGGCCGCCGGCTGCTCGCAGGCGACGGTGTCCTTCGTGCTCAACAATTCGCCCGGCATCAAGCTGTCGCAGCAGACCCGCGAACGGGTGATCGAGGCCGCACGCTCCCTCGGCTATACCGCGCCGGCCTTCTCCGCCCTGCGGGCGCCGGTGGCCTCGTTCGAAGGGCTTGACGGGGTGATCGGCTTTGCCGTTGACCAGCTAGCCACCAGCCCCGAAGCCGTGGTCGCCATCGAGGGCGCGCGGCAGGCCTCGTGGAACGCCGGCAACGTGCTTCTGGTGGCGCAGACGCTTGGCGATTCCGTCATGGAGCCGCGCGCCATCGCCGCCTTGACCAAGCGGGGCATTTCGGCGCTGATCTACATGACCATCTTCACCCGCGAGATAACAGCGCCCGACTATCTCTACGGCCTCGAAATCCCGGTTATCCTGCTCAATTGCTACACGGCGGACTATGCCTTCCCCGCCGTGGTGCCGAGCGAGATCGCCGGCGGCCAAAGCTCCACCCGCCACCTGATCAGCCACGGCCACCGCCGCATCGCCACCATCACCGGCGAGCCGTGGATGCAGGCCGCACAGGACCGGCTGAAGGGCTACCGCCGGGCGCTCGCCACCGCCGACATTCCGTTCGATCCGGAACTGGTGGTCGAGGGCGACTGGTCGGCCAGCGCCGGATATGCCGCGACCGTCAAGCTGTTGGCGCTGAAGGACCGGCCGACCGCCATCTTCTGCCAGAACGACCGCACCGCGATCGGCTGCTACGAAGCGCTGAAGGAAGCCGGCCTGCACATCCCGCAGGACATTTCCGTCGTCGGCTACGACGACGAGGAAATCGCCCGGCATTTGTTCCCGCCGCTGACGACCTCGATCCTGCCGCACATGGCGATGGGACAATGGGCGATCGAGCAGCTCGAAGCGCCGGCGGCGCCGGGGCGGGGGCGCTATCCCATCACTAAGCTGGAGTGCCCATTGGTGGAACGGGAGAGCGTGCGGGCTGTGGTGGTCGTGTCCTAAGGCGCGTCGCGTTTGAGGAGATTCAGGCAACGCGCTCTGGGTCTCAGTCGCGGTCACAACAGTGAAGTGAGCCGTCAGGTCGCTCCGCGAAGGACGACCGGCACGATCATCCTATGGAAGGGTGTTACCAGCCCGATATAGAAGCGGCCGAAGAGGTTCTTGCGCTTGACAAGGGTAGTTGCCCTTAGCCGCGTGCCGTGCTCGCCGAGATCTGCGACTTCGATCACCAGGCGAAAATCGAGATGCCAGTCGTCAAGGCCAAGGACCACCTCCCTCTCGCCCTGTGAGAGCAGGGGAAAGATGCCGATCTTGTCTTGGTGGGGCGATAGCGCGGACTCCGTGCCGGCCTTGAGCCCGACGAAGCGTCCGAGAAAGTTTCGAAGCGCCACCAGGCGCCGCACCCAGTCCGGCATGCGGCCCATCGACAGGCGGGCGCCTTCGATGGCCGTCAGACGCCGGTTGTTGATATCGATTTCGAAACAGTCCGCCCAATCGGCGTCGGGAAGGCTGATATGGGGAAGTTTCACGACAATACTGCGTGTCGATGACATAGTCTCTCCCTCCAAATTCATTAGAGAGAGAGTATCATCCGGTGCAAAGTGCCGGGCATGTACCAACGTCGCTGCGACACCATGTCCGGCCCATCCACATCCACTGAGCGGACCTTCCAAACTTCAGTTCAGGGTGGTGAGCTGCCATTGCCGGACATACACTTCGTAGGTGAAATTCCCGAACAAAAGGGTTTACGGCAGACCATGATCGATGATGGAGCACTCCGGCGCCTGATGAAGGCAATCGCATTGGCTGACGACGCAGCCGTGCTCGGCTTGCTGACCGCCTCTCCTGCCCTCGCCCGGGCGACCCTGAACGAGGGGGCGACGCGCGCGGCGGCGGCGGACAACTTTTTTACCGAGATCAAGCACTACGTCTATGCTGGCGACACCGCGCTTCACGTCGCTGCGGCTGCCCATCGGCCTGAGATCGTGGGCAAGCTGATCAGCCTTGGGGCAGACGTCGCGGCGAGAAACCGGCGGGACGCGACACCGATCCATTACGCGGCCGATGGGATTCCTGGGTCGCCCAAGTGGAATCCGGTCGCCCAATCCGAGACCGTCGCCTGGCTGATCGCGTCAGGGGCCGATCCCAACGCCATCGACCAGAACGGCGTGACACCTTTGCATCGCGCCGTCAGAACTCGGTGCGCGGCGGCGACGGGCGCGCTCCTGGACGGCGGTGCGGACGCGTTGCGTAAGAACGGGAATGGTTCGACGCCAATGATGCTTGCGACGAGGCAGACCGGCCGTGGCGGTAGCGGTTCACCAGAGGCAAAGTCGCAGCAGGCAGAGATTATCCGGCTACTTGAGCGCTACGGCTCGACGCCGTAGGCGCAACGCCTCGTCTCAGACTGATCTCGGAATGTCCGCAGCGGATCGGACCCTGTCGAAAGTGCCGGGTCGAAAAGCGGTCGCTTCCTGCCTTGCCGCCTGGAGGGTGGGCCGAGCTCTGGCTGCCTTCCTGAGACATGCATTTGAACGTGTGAAATGAGAGAACCCACTAGAATTCAGGTGGTTCGGGCCATCTGGGAGTGCATTCAGTGGGATTTATCGAGGGTCAGGACCGCGCCAAGCACGCAAAAACACGACACAGCTCACCAAGTTTTGGTGAGTTTCTGGTGAGCAAACATCCTCACCTGATCTATTTTGGCTAGCTAAGTATTTGATTTTATTGGCGCACCCGACAGGATTCGAACCTGTGACCTCTGCCTTCGGAGAATGGATAGTGGCTTTCGCCGAAACTATCCGAGTCTATCCGAATGCGCGCTATGCCTCTGAAATCACAAAACAACTTTGAAATCGATCAGCGCCGACGGTACGACGGAGCGGCTCAAACCCCTCCCCCCGGTGCTTACGCATTGCTTACGCGGGGATTCTGTCAAGGAGACACCCAAGCATGGCGAAGCTGACCAAACGAACCGTCGATGCCACCGATATCAGATCCTCGGACTATGTCATATGGGACGACGAGCTACCCGGTTTTGGCTTGCGTGTCTTCGCTTCGGGCAAGCGCAGCTATGTTCTGCAGTACCGCACTGCCGGCCGCTCGCGTCGCTACACGATCGGCCTGCACGGAGTTTGGACCCCGGAGGAAGCCAGGCGCGAGGCGAAGGTACTGCTGGGTCAGATCGCAAGGGGCGGCAACCCCGCCGAGGAGCGCAAGCTCGATCGCGAGGCGATCACCGTCAAGGAACTCTGCACCCGTTACCTCGAAGATCTGAAGAACGGGCTCGTGCTCGGGAAAAGGGGGCGGCCAAAGAAACCCACGACGATCTCCACCGATGTCGGGCGCGTCGAGCGCCACATCGTTCCGCTGCTCGGCAGTCGACGGGTAAGGGATTTGGCCAAGTCCGACATCACGCAGGCCATGAAGGACATCATGGCGGGCAAGACACGCGCGAACGTGAAGACGGGCAAGCTGCGTGGACGGGCAATCGTCCGTGGCGGAGCCGGCACGGCAGCTCGAACAATAGGTCTCTTCGGCGGCATTCTCAGCTATGCGGTCGAACTCGGCATCATCGAGCAGAATCCCGTGCATGGCGTTCGCAAGCCGAAGGACAAGGTCAATGCCCGCCGTCTCAGCGAGCAGGAGTATCGCACGCTTGGTGATGTTCTGCGGAAGACAGTCGACAACGGGCAATATGAGACCGCCGCAGAAATGATCCGGGTGATCGCCTTAACGGGATGCCGACGCAGCGAGGTCATCGGTCTGCGTTGCGGCGAAGTCGATATCGAGGGCAGCTGCCTGCGCCTGACCGACAGCAAGGAAGGAGCGTCAGTGCGTCCGATCGGTCTGCCGGTCCTGGAATACCTCGAGGGTCGCCGCGAAGAGGAATGCGGTGCGGACGACTATGTCTTTCCCGGCTGGGAGGAAGACACGGCATTCGGGAGCTTCCCCAGGCACTGGACCAAGCTACTTGAGAAGACGGAGCTGGCCGGCATCACACCGCATGTCCTGCGGCACAGCTTCGCCAGCATCGCCAATGACCTTGGGTTCACCGAGGCGACGATCGCCGCCTTGGTCGGTCATTCACGAGGGACGGTGACGAGCCGGTACATCCACACCATCGACACCGCGCTCATCATGGCAGCCGACAGCATCGCTGGTTACATTCAAGGCCTGCTGGATGGCGTAGCCTTCAGCCACACGTCTTATGCGCTCGATCGGGCTTCCAGGAAGTCAGCGCTTGCGCATTTCCTGGGAAAGACCACGCAGAGGGAGAACGAACCCGGCCACGCTGCCGCCTGATAGAATGTCCGCTTCGCGCCGCAATTCGGTCATCAAAGTTAGCTGTACCGATGCCTTAAAGCGGACATTACTGGCGACCGCGTTGGCGGTCACAGGTGCGCCAATAGCGGTCATTCGCCGCCAGTTCTCGAAGGCCGCAGTGGGCCGAAGTGGGTAATGCAGGTGCCCTGATGGGGCGCGCTGAAGTCGGTTGCTGGAAACGGGGTTGGGCCTGTTGCAGAGAAGGGTCTGAAGATGCCCTCTCAGGCCAATTTCAGTCGAATTTCAGCCCGCGGTCAGGACGGTCGGCCGGGATTGAAGCACGGTGGATTGAGACACTCCATCGTCACAGGCACTGGGCATTGGCCGACATTGGGATGAGAATAGGAAAATCATGGCAGACGCGCGCATCAACCACTGGGACGAGAACCATTCCCGCAGCTTTCTGAATTACGGCCGGTATTTCGTTCCCGAACGCGAACGCCAGATCGAGATTATCGCCGACCTGATCCCGCCACCTCAGCAGGGCGGGCTGCTGGTCGAGCTGTGCCCGGGGGAGGGGCTACTCAGCCTCGCGCTACTGGAGCGGTTTCCCGCCTGCCGTCTGCTGGCGCTCGAAGGTTCGGCGGAAATGCGCGCGCAAACACAGGACATCTGCCGCGACCACGCCGCCCGGCTGACCACGGTGGCGTTCGAACTGGAAGATCGCGGCTGGCGCGACTTTGCCGAGCCTCCGCATGCCATCGTCTCCTCGCTTGCTATCCATCATCTCGACGGCGCCCAGAAACGGACGCTTTTTGCCGATCTGGCGGCGGCGCTGCGCCCTGGCGGTATCCTTGTCGTCGCCGACATCGTGCGTCCGCCGAGCGAGAGCGGGCTCGGCATCGCCGCACGGCAATGGGATGAGGCGGTGCGTGCGCGGGCACTCGCAATCGATGGCGATCTGGCAGCTTTCGCCGAGTTCAATCGCCTCGGCTGGAACTACTTCCGCAACCCCGACGGCGAGCCGATCGACAAGCCATCTTCACTGGCTGAACAGCTTGCGTGGTTTTCACAGGCTGGCTTCGTCGACGTCGATTGCGTCTGGCTGTTCGCCGGTCATGCCATCTTCAGCGGGCGCAAGCCTTGATGTCATGGCGCGGGCATGATGTTTTTGATCATACAAGGCGAGGGTGGAAATAGGCGGTAACTATAGGGTGCAGGTCGAAGTGGTTTGACGTCTTCCTGAAGGGCGACATGACAACGTTCGAATTTTCCGGCCACAGGCTCGATCTGCGCAAAGGCAGGTTGCAGAAGGGTGGGCTCGACGTCGACCTGCGTGCCAAATCGCTTTCGCTGCTCGTCTATCTCCTGGAGAATGCCGGCCGCGTCATCGGCAAGGACGAACTGGTCAATGTCGTCTGGCCCAACATCGCCGTCTCCGACGATTCTCTCACCCAATGCATGAAGGATATCCGCAAAGCCCTCGGACCGGATGCGGATGGCCTGATCCGCACCGTGATGCGGCGGGGCTATGTGATCGACGAGGAACGCGTCCGTCGTGTCGAGGATCGCGGCACGGCTCCTACCGAGGCCGCGGAGGGTGCCGCCACGGATACGCCGTCGATAGCCGTGCTGCCCTTCGAGAATCTGAGCGGCGACCCCGCGCAGGATTATTTCGCCGACGGCATGGTCGACGAGATCATCACCGCGCTGTCGCACACGCGATGGCTGTTCGTCATCGCCCGCAATTCGAGCTTCGCCTACAAGGGTCATGCCGACAGCGTGAAGCGGGCCGGCAGCGAACTCGACGTGCGCTACCTCTTGACCGGCAGCGTTCGCAAGGCCGGTGATCACATCCGCCTCACCGGACAGCTCATCGACTCATCCTCCGGCAAGACGATCTGGGCCAACCGCTATGACGGCACCATGGCGGATATTTTCGACCTCCAGGACCGCATCACCGAAAGCGTCGTCGGTGCCATCCAGCCGTCCATCCTTGCGGCCGAGATTGCTCGCTCGGGGCGCAAGCGGCCCGAAAGCCTCGCCGCCTATGACTATGTGCTGCGCGCCTTTCCGCTGGTCTGGTCGCTCGACCGGACGCAGAACGATGTTGCCGCGGCCCTGCTCGACCGGGCGATCGCGATCGAGCCGACCTATCCGCTGGCGCTCTCCCTACTCGCCTGGTGCCATGAACAGCGCGCCGTCTACAACTGGACGGAGACGCCGGCCATTTCCAGGGACGAGGGCCTGCGCCTTGCGCAGAAGGCGGCAGCTCTCTCCAGCGACGATCCGATGGTGCTTGCCGTGCTCGGCGCGGCGCACTCCTTTGCCCGCGACTACGATGTCGCCGATCTGCATCTGCAGCGGGCCCGCACGCTCGATCCCAATTCCGCCTGGGTCTGTATGCGCAGTGCCTGGCTCGATGTCTATCGCGAGCGGCCTGAGGCGGCGATCGAGCAGTTCGAGCGTTTCGAACGGCTAAGCCCGCTCGACCCGATGGGCTACATGGCGCTGGTCGGTATCGGTGCGGCCCATTTCGTCGCCTCGCGCTACGACAAAGCCGTGGCCTTGACGCGGCGCGGCTTGAGCCAGCAGCCCGACGCGACATGGGCGCTGCGTTGGCTGGTGATGGCTCTGGTCCATGCCGGCCGCCGCGATGAGGCGCGGCGCGAATGCGGCAGGTTGCTTGAGAGCTATCCCGAACTGACCATCGCCAAGGTCTGCGACTCGGCGCTTTTCGGCCCGAACACGATGAAGCGCATCGTCGCGGCGCTTCGCGAGGCCGGCCTGCCGAACTGATCTGCGGCGGCCCACCAGCGACGACTCAGGTCCTTTCCGCCGCGTGTGCCAGCCGGCCGAAGCGATCGATCTGAAAGGCGTTCCGGTTCACCCCGCATCCGGCAGGCTGGCGCTATTAGGAACTCGGCCTCGCGCAATATGCCGCACGCCGCTACGAAGCGGCTCTACAGACCTGCGCCTCGATGCGACATGCCGAACCGGATCCCGGCGGGATCTCGCGGCGAGCCTCGCCCAGATAAGCCGGCTGGAAGAGGCAGTGCGGGAGGGCCAGCTTTCCATGGCCAACAATCCGCGCTTCAGGTTCGGCCAATAGGCCCCGTCCCAGCCCGCACGCGGTCCGGTGAGGGTCGAGCGTTTCGTCTATGGCTATCAGAAGGCCGGACTGCGGTTCTGAGCGTTGCGGTCGGCCCGTTCGGCAGCGCCAATCCCGACCGGGCATGCCCGACTGCGCCGTGATCAAAGTTCGCGGCGGTGGCGGCGATCATCCACGATTTGCGCCAGCGCCTTCGTGGGGTCGCGGTCGACGGGCAGCGTGAGCGCGTTCTCGACGTCGAAGACGGTAAGGCCGATGTCGCGACGCTCGCATTCGCTCATCGCGGCCAGACCGGCGAGATCGCTGCGCGCCTTCCAGAAGCGTGGCAGCCACAGTAGCACCGATTTTGCAGTGGCACAGAGCTTGACGAGCCGGGAGGAGGAAGTCCGCCGACTGTAATCGGCTCCGATGAAGTGATCGATCGTCGTCATGGCGTTTGTCTCCATCTTGAAAGCTGTCCTCGGTGACAGCAAGGACGACCATAGCCAGAAGTCTCCCTGCCATCGTGAGGCGGCGACGAAACTTGCGGGAAATTGCGGTGAAATCCGCCAAGCTAAGGGTCGAGATCTTTGAACCGCTGCGGCGTACTTCGGATCGCAGCGATCTGTAGCCGATCACGTCGAGCACGGGACTGATCAGCCCGGCGGTCGAAATCTACGTGCCGATCGTCACCACCATTATCCGCCGGCTGAACCAAACCTGCGCCAAGGACATCGTCCGACCACATGACCCTGTGGGCATGGTGGAAAGCTCCGCGCCAGCGAAAACCATTGCCCGGCCGCCGCGGCGGCCGGTGCTACATCGATCAGACATTTCGGCAGGTCAGTGTCGCAGACTTTGAATTGAAATGCCGCATCGAAGCAGTCCGTTTTTCGAAACTCTCGACACCAATCCTTGTGCTTCGGGCACCGAACGAACGGGATTGCGCCCGCGACGGATGTCGAATCCGCCTCCATTGCCGCCGATCCCGTTCCCGACGACATAAGCGCAAGGAGCAATGGTTCGGCCGTTCGCGTCAGCGGTTCGCTGACGGTAAGGCGATCCAGTGGGGCATAGACCAAGCAGGAGTATTGGACGCGATCGGGACGATAATCTTGTCCTTCGGCGTCACTGACGCCAAGTTAGCCGCACTGGGATTTGTGCAGGCGCGTGAGCATTGGAGGCACGGACCGGGTAGCGAGGCGGCGCGCGAAGTCCTCCGCCACGCCTTTGTAGCTCTCACGCTTGAACAGGTGACGGCCGAGGCGTCGGCGCGCAATTTCGCGTAGCTGCGGACCGGGAAGCTCCGCTTCGAACATATCGAGCTTCATCGATGAGTCCAACGGCCAGCGCGGCGAGCGTTTTGCGCTCGACGAAGACATCGGATCGTCACTGTTGGCGAGCAATACGATGCCAGCCTTGCTAGGCTTTGAGCCATCGGCCAATAGAGATTGTTTGTGCTGTTTAGGACCGCAACGAGGTCGCCACTGGAGCGTCCGCTTGCTGATGACTTCAGCCTGGAAGCTGCCTGTCAGCTCCCGGCCCAATTCCGGTCGTTCGAGGATGGCTGCGAATGACTGCTTTGGCACTCAGCGGACCTTCCTGTGCCGCAATGATGGCTCTCCGTTTAATTGACCACAGTATCAGCAGGATCGATCAGCCGGCTCCCGCGACGGGAATCGCCTCGATGAGGCCGATAATGGCGGAGTAGAATCGTTTCAGATCGTCGATGCGTTGCCCACCACCCATCTGCGGATCACAACCTGACAAAGCGACAGTCGTCCACATTGATCGGGAGCGAACTGTCGCGAATCCTGAATTCCGAGATGCCGCAAAAGTCTGCTCCAGGTTACCCTATCCGCAGCCTGATTACAGACAAGTCACTGCTCTCGCTTCACCCTTCCTTGCATGCGCTCGAGGGCGACAGTCAACGCGTTCGTCAGCGCAGTTGTGCCGCCGGCCTTCTGAAAATCCGCGAAGAGCTGCTCATTCAAACCGCCCTTTGTTGAGAACTCGGTTCTCAGATCCGAAAAGGAGGAATGCGGTGACGACAATGTTGCATGGGCGAGGCCTGCAAACAATTGCCGTAGATATGCGTGAGCCTGAGCGGATGGAACGCCGTTCCCGGTCAGCCACAACTCAGCATTCTCAAGAATGCCAAAATAGGTGCCCATGAGAGCACCGCTGGTTGTCAGCACCTCATATTCTTGCAGGTCGGTGACGGCAACAGCGGTGCCAAGCTCGGCGAAGACCGCGGAAATCGTTTCGTCCGACGGATAGAATGCCGTCGCGCCCATCCCCTGCGCCACAAAAGGAAGTGGCACCGCTCGCGTGAGCTTCGCCTGCACCCCAATCCATCCGGAAATTGTCTCGATGGAAAACACCGGGATGAAGCTGACGATATGTTGCTCTGGCCGGAAGCGGATTTCTTTGATGATCGCCTCCGCAACCTGAGATCTGACGGCCAAAAACACGACTTGAGATGTGTCCACGACATCCTGGTTGTCACGTCCAATGGAGACGCGCGAATAGCGTTCGGCGAGTTTGGCCGCAGTTTCGGAATTGCGGGGAGAGACAATGATCTGCTCGATCTTGAGGTCTGACTGCATCAAACCTGCGATGACAGCTGACGAAATTGTTCCTGTGCCAACAAACCCAAGCCTCATGACACGACCTTTCAAATTGATTTAATCGCTCGAATATAAGCTAAGTGATCCGTTTCGGTTTGCAGAGCGATCTTGCCCGTTATCGCCGAAATCCTGACTTTTTGACGCTCTGACCCTTCCCTTGAAATCCCACAGGCTATGCTCCTGGGCGAGCCGCAACAAGCGGTATGCAGGACGCAGGTGTGTGGTTGTGAACGGCGAGGTCCGGGGGACCGGTTTCTGGCCAGAAGATGCCATTCGCAAGCGACAGGTCGAGGGTCAGCTTGTGATGCTTTACCCGCCGTTCTGGGCCGCGATCATGACGCGCCGTTTAATTGGCCACAATGTCAGCATGAGTCGCCGTGAATGAAACGTATCCAGCTAAAGCCCAATTCTCGTAGTCAGTGCAACGCATGGGAAAGGCATTCATGCGATCTTCGATGCATGAAGACTAGGGCTTTTCTCACCGCCACTTTCGCTGTTATTGTGGGTGCCGCCGTTTGCTCGCCTGCGTTCGGGCAGGAACAGGAGACGTGGCGATGCCACGTAGAAAACGGCCGATATTCCGCAAATCGGCAATCGATTTCACCTGGGGTGCATTCTCTGACCGGGCGAATCCAGTTTCACAGCGGACAGTTCGGTGACCACTGGAGTCCTGTGGCGCACATTGCGTTCACCGACTCCAAGCTCCCGACGAACGCCGACTGTTTTTGCAACGGTGTTCGTGCGTCGATCTATCCGGACGAGCCAGACACAGTGAAATTCTTCATGATATTTGACGGCAAGTCAGAGCTGATCGCGCAAGCAGCTGTAGGGAGGGCGATCACCTTCAGCTTGGCGATCGATGACGCGGGCGTCCTCACCGTAGTGATCGGCAAGACCAATCCCGTCAAGGGCACGGCGGAGGTGCTGCATCCTCAGCGCGACATGGTACACATGGACTGTTCGAGCGGGGATGTCAGCTTTCTGAATGTGCAACCTGGGTAATTCGACAGGCCAGCTTTCTCGTACTATCCGCTTGCGAAGAGACTGCCGATATTGGCCCCATCCACGTCATTTCATCACCGCGTCAGGGATGACCGCTGGTGTCGTTTTACGGGCCTTCTGACCCTCGATCATGGCGCCGTTTAATTAGCCACAACGTCAGGATAATGTGTGGCATTAAAACATTTAATATTACACACTCTCAGCATGGAACGCCCACCAGCTGTCCGCCGCTCCTGACCCGAAGCCGACTTACGTCTGCCACGATGTGAAGGGTAAGCGCTGTCTGGATCCCACCTTGCGGTGGTGACGATCTCGCTGCAGCACAGCGTCAGCCGTGCTGCGGGTCTCTCGATTCGGAGTTGATCAAATCAGCCCCTCTTCGATTTGGTCGTCGTCAACAGCCCACCGATGACTGCGGTGACTATCCAGCCGGTCTGGAGAAGGAACAGAAGGGTGGCTTGCCCATTAGTCAGGTAAACAATGGTTCCATGATAGTTCATTGGAACCGTCGCTCCTTGTCCAGCTTGAGCGGAACGCGGCAGCGCATTTGCATAATAGTCCGTTAGAGCAAGATAAGTCATGGCGCCTATGAGCGCTAGTCCCACTAATATCCAACCAATAAGTCGCTTCATCATATCGCTCACTTCGCCGTCGCTGATGCTATCCTTGAGTAGGGATTATCACGCCAAAGTTTTTAGGCCGAATGTTCAGCATATGTCCGGGGCAAGAGATTGTCGACTTGGGGTAGTAATGCTCTCAGGCCACGGCTCTGAGTTCAGAGACGTGAATGTAGGCCCAGGGCAGGAGATCGTCGATTTGGTTGTTGGGGTGGCCGTTGACGATTCTCGTGAGTACGTCGGCAAGGTAACCGAGCGGCTCGACGTTGTTCAGCTTGCAGGTTTCGACAGCGAAGCGATCACCGCCCAATGCTCGGCACCGCCGTCAGAGCCGGCAAAGAGGGCGTTCTTGCGGTTGAGGGCGATTGGGCGGATTGACCGCTCGACGGTATTGGAGTCGAGCTCGATGCGGCCGTTGTCGAGGAAGCGCGAGAGTCCTTCCCATCGGGAGAGCGTGTAGCGGATCGCCTCGGCGAGCTTGGTCTTCTGGCTGATCAGGCCGAGCTTTTCGCGCAGCCACGGCTCGAGCTCAGCTAGGATCGGCCGGCTCCTTTCCTAGCGCACGGCAAGACGTGCGTCTGCCGGCTGGCCGCGGATGTCAGCCTCGACTTGATAGAGATCTGCAATGCGACGGAGCGCCTCGCTCGCGATCGGCGCTGGGCCGGCCGCGGCAAGTTCGTAGAAGCGCCGGCGCACGTGTGCCCAGCAGAAGGCGAGCATTGCGCCGCTCTTGTCGGCGAGCACCCGATAGCCGCCATAGCCATCGACCTGCAGGATTCCGCCAAAGCCCGCCAGATGGGCGATCGGTCGCTCGGCCTTGCGGTCGGGCGCATAGACATAGGCGACGCCCGGCGGGTCGCTCCCGTTCCAGGGCCGGTCATCGCGGGCGTAAGCCCAGAGCTGTCCGGTCTTGGTCTTGCCGCGGCCGGGATCCAGCACCGGCGCCGTGGTCTCGTCGCAAAGAGCTTCGGCGAGGCTTTCAGCTTCTCAAGTAGCGTTCCTGAACCGGACGCAGATGCCAGGCCGCGCGGCCGACCCAGTCGGCGAGCGTGGAGCGGTCCAGATTGATGCCCTGCCGGGCGTAGATCTGCGCCTGGCGATAGAGCGGCAGGTGATCGGCATACTTGGAGACCAGAACCTGGGCGACCGTCGCCTCGGTTGGCAGACCGCCTTCGATCAGCCGGGCGGGCGCCGGAGCCTGCACGACAACATCCTCGCAGGCACGACACGCATATTTAGGCCGGCGCACGACGATCACGCGCAGTTGCGCCGGCACGATATCGAGCCGCTCGCTGACCTCTTCGCCGATCCGATGAAGTCCGTTGCGGCAGCACGGACAGGCATGGTCCTCGATGTCGACGACTATCTCGATGCGCGGCAGATGCGGCGGCAGCGCCCCCCGGTTCGCCCGCCGCTTTGCGGTGCGCTCCCTGCGCGTAACAGGATCGCCACGTTCGGCCTCTTCCTCGCCGGTCGCCTCGATCTGTTCGGCCTCCTCGAGGCCAAGGAGCAGTTGATCTTCGGGCAGGCTCTCGGCGCGGCGGCCGAAGCGGTGGCGCTGCAATTCCTTGATGATCTGGGTCAGGCGGGCATTCTCGACATCGCGCGCCAGGACCATCGCCTTCAGCACATCCGGATCGTCGGGAAGCTGGTCCGCCGTCATCGCCATGGCCGGATGAGACCATATTCGTCGGTGCCAAGCGACAGCGGAATCCAGGCTGATTCACTTGGTCGCGGATCAACCCGCCTGCGCCGGAGCGCGTGTCCGGCGGGCTTCATGAACCCGCCGCCAATCAAGCCCTTCAAGCAGCGCCGACAACTGCGCGGCCGTCAAACGCATCACACCATCCTGCACTTTTGGCCAGCGGAACTCACCATCCTCCAGACGCTTCGCGTAGAGGCAGACCCCGGTGCCGTCCCAGAAGATCAGCTTGATCCGATCTGTCCGTTTCGCGCGGAAGACATAGACTGCGCCGCTGAACGGATCGGCGCCCATCGTCTCGCGCACCAGGGCGGCCAAGCTCTCCGCGCCCTTGCGGAAGTCCACCGGCTTCGTCCCGACCATGACCTTGACGGCGCCCGTCGGCCCGATCACGACGTTGCCTTCAGCGCACGGATCACCGCCGCAACCGTCTTGGCGTCGGCTCCCCGGCCGACCCGCACGGCGATGCCGTCAATCTCAAGCTCGATGACACCGGTCGCGCCGGTTGCTTCGCGCTTGCGCGGCCGTGCTGGACGAGGCGGCGCGGGTTCCGGAAGCGCCGCCGTCACCACCGCCGGAACAAAGAGCGGTTCGGGTGCCGGCGATGCCACCAACGGCCGACGAGCAGCCCGACGCCACGCGAACAGCTGCTGCGGGGACAAGGCATATCGCCGGGCCACCGCGCTCACGGTCTCGCCGAACTCGTAGCTTTCCGCCACGATCCGCGCCTTCTCTTCCGGCAGCCATTCCCGCCGCCGACCGGAGCCGGTGAAGATCTCCAGCCGACGAACCGGCTCTTCATCGTTGGACTTAAGCGTAAGCTCTGAAATCGTCATGTGTCGAAGCCCTCAAAGGCTCCGAACATCGTTCCTCACGGTCACGCGCGAAAGGTGCTGTCAGAACAGCGCTTACTGTGAAGGGCGGCTTTGCGCCTCTTGTCGGCCGTTGAGGGCACCTTTGCCACCTTGTGAAAGCAGACATTGCTAGCGACGAGGCTTGACGGTCGCGGTCGCGACAGGCGCAAAGATCAGTCGAGGCTGATCCGCGTTCCCTTGGCGCCGTTGAGCAGCCGCTTGAGATGGAAGCTGGCGAGCTGGTCGTCCGGACATTTGCCGATCTGCGCGGCGAAAGCCGTAAGCGCGTTTGCATCGCCGGCCTCCAATCTGCCGAAGGCTTCGAGATAGCTCGCCGTCGAAGGATCATCATACTGCTTTGACGACAAGGGCTCGAACGCGCGCAGCGCCTCGGCCCTGCCGCGCAGCATCAGATCGCCGACCGGCCGTCCGCGGAAGCCGTCGACCCTTGCAGCCGCGCTCCCGCTGACGCAGATACGCGTGCCCAGCTGCTTGTTGGCGCTTTCCAGCCGCGCCGCGATATTGATGGTGTCGCCATAGGCCGTGTAGTCGAAGAAGCGGCCTCCGCCGAAATTTCCGACCAGCGCCGGACCTGCATGGACGCCGATGCGGGTCGTACCGACCGCGACGCCCTTGTCACGCCAGCTATCGCGGAACGATTGCGACAGCGCGTCGAGCTCGAGCGCGCAGGCAACCGCGCGCGCCGCATGGTCCTGCTGCTCGCCAGGCGCGCCGAACAGCACATGCAGTGCATCGCCGACGATCTTGGCGACGGTGCCTTCGTGCGCGAACACGACGTCGGTCATGCCGGCCAAATAGTCGTTGAGGAGCGCGCCTAGCGTGGCAGGGTCGATCGTTTCCACCAGCGTGGTGAAGCTGGTAATGTCGGTGAACAGCGAGGCGACCTCGCGCCACTGCCCGGCTAGCGCCAACCCCTCGGCGTCGCCGGCCAGCCGCTCGGCCAGATTGGGCGAGAAGTAGCGCGACAGCGATGCATGCGCGCGCTCCGCGACCGCTTGCCGCCGATGCGCCTCGTGTAGCACCTCGCGATGCTTCAAGGTCTTGGCGATGGTGGTCTCCAGGTCGGCAAAGTCGATCGGTTTAGTGATGAAGTCGAAGGCGCCGCGGTTCATCGCCGTGCGGATGTTGGCCATGTCACCGTAAGCGGAGACGATGACCGTCGAAAGCTGCTGCCCCTCGGCCTGCTGCAGCTTTTCCAGCAGCGACAGGCCGTCCATACGGGGCATGTTGATGTCGCACAGCACCATGTCGATGTCGCTGTTGCCGTCGATGACGGACAGGGCGTCCACACCATCGCTGGCAAACAGGAAAATGACCGCGCCGTCGCGGATCTGACGCCGGAAC
Source organism: Mesorhizobium sp. CNPSo 4670 (assembly GCF_057784235.1). Lineage (NCBI taxonomy): Bacteria > Pseudomonadati > Pseudomonadota > Alphaproteobacteria > Hyphomicrobiales > Phyllobacteriaceae > Mesorhizobium > Mesorhizobium sp. CNPSo 4670. The sequence goes on from NZ_JBWJFQ010000011.1 coordinate 97,113, forward strand.
TTCTGGACGATCAAGACCTCAAGATCGGGCTCGTCGTCGACCACGAGGATGCGCGCCGTCACGCCACCATTCCCAGCCGGGTTTCGATCTGTTGCCTGAGCGCCGAAAAGTCGATCGGCTTGGTCAGCAGCGCTTCGGCACCGTTCTCCAACGCCTTGCTCTTGGTTTCGGCGTCGCCATAGGCGGTGATCATGATGACCGGGACGTCGGGCCGCAGCACCTTGATCTTCGGCAGTAGCTCGAGCCCGCTCATGCCGGGCATGTTGATGTCGGACAGCACCAGGATCAGTGTCACCCCTTCGGCGTGGTCGATCTGCTCCAACGCATCGACCGCCGATTGCGCGAACTCCATGGTGAAGCGGCTGGCTCGGATGTCGCGGCGGAACTGCTGGCGAAACAGCGGCTCGACGTCGGGCTCGTCGTCGACGACCAGGATGAGGAGGCTCATACTTCACCTCCCGATTTTGCGAGCGAGGCCGCAGCGCGCGGCAGCACGATCCGGAACTCGGTGAACTCGCCTGGCTGGCTGTCGACGTCGATCGTGCCGGCATGCTGTTTGACGACGATGTCGTGGCTGAGCGACAGGCCGAGCCCGGTGCCCTCGCCGGCTGGCTTAGTCGTGAAGAATGGATTGAACATCTTCTCCTTCACCTCCGGCGGAATGCCGGTGCCGTTGTCGCGGATCCTGATTTCGACACGGTCGCCGAGACTCCTGGTGGTGGCGGAGAGCGTCGGCTCATAGCCCGCGCCATTCGCCGCGGCGCTACGCTTGGCCGTTGCATAAAAGCCGTTGGAGATGAGGTTGAGAAGCACCCGCGTGATCTCCTGCGGGTGGAGATCGACATCCCCCGCCTGCGGGTCGAAATTCCGCGTCAGCGTGACGTTGAATCCCGGCTTTTCGGCGCGCGCCCCGTGATAGGCAAGGTTCAGGCTCTCCTCCACGACGGCATTGATGTCGATCGGACGATGCTCCCCTGAACCCGCGCGCGAATGCAGCAGCATGTTCCTGACGATGGAATCGGCCCGCTTGCCGTGCTCGACCACCTTGTCGAGATTGCTCTTGAGCATGCCTGCCAGTTCGGCGACTTCTTCGCGCACGGATGCCTCCAAAGGCGCTTCGGCCAGCACACTGCTCAAATCATCGATGAGTTCGCCGGAGAGCGCTGAGAAGTTGTTGACGAAGTTGAGCGGGTTCTTGATCTCGTGGGCGATACCGGCGGTCAACTGGCCGAGTGAGGCGAGCTTCTCCGTTTGCACGAGGCGGTCCTGCGCGGTCCTCAGATCTTCGAGCGAGCGTGACAATTCGCGGGTACGCGCCTGCACCTCGTCGAACAGCCGGACGTTCTCGATCGCTATGCCGGACTGGTCGGCAAACGTCTCGACGAGCTCAATCTGCCTCGGCGTGAAGTCCCGCACCTGTGACCGCGTCAGCGCGAACACGCCGACCGGCGCGCCTTCGCGCAAGATCGGAACACATAGAATGGTTCGGTAGCCGCCGAGCTTCTGAAGCTGCGTTGCCCCGTAGTCCGGGTCGGCGAGCACGTCCGAAACGTGGACGGCGCGAGCTTCGAGGGCCACCCTTCCGGTGACGCTGTCGCGACTGGCGGCGAAGGGATTGGCTTTGGCGAAAACCGCGGCTTCAGGCAAATTGCCGTACTCGGCCGACCACCGATAGAGATCGCCGTCGCGTTTGAAGATGACGCTCGTGTCCGCGTCGCACAGCTTGGCCGCTGATTCCACCAGCGTGTCGAGAACCGTCTGCAGGTCGAATGTGGAACGGCTGATCGCCTTCAGAACATCCGCCGTTGCCGTCTGCTGCTGCAGCGACTCGCTCAATTCCGCCGTGCGGGCCTGTACCTCGTCGAACAGACGGACATTTTCGATGGCGATCACTGCCTGGTCGGCAAAGGTTTCGACGAGTTCGATCTGCCTTTCGGCGAAGGGCCGCACCGTCGAGCGGGTGAGCGAGAAAACGCCGATTGGAACCCCCTCGCGCAGCAGCGGCACGCACAGCAGCGTGCGGTATCCGCCGAGCCGCTGTCCTTCCCACAGCGTGTAGTCGGCGTCTGCCAGCACATCCGGAATCTGGACGGCCTTGCCGTCGAGCAGGACTCGGCCGACTCCAGTGCCGCGCCCCGGGACGTGCACAAAGCCGCTGAAATATTCCTCGAGCTCGGCCGGATAGCCGTAACTCGCAGCCTCGACGAATTTGCCGTCCGTCTCACGCACGATCGAGGCGTTGTCCGCTTCGCACAGCCGGGTCACCGATTCGGCCAGAGCGTCGAGCACTGCCCGGAGGTCGAACGTCGAGCGGCTGATCGCCTTCAGGACGTCGGCCGTCGCCGTCTGCTGCTGCAGCGATTCGCTGAGTTCGGCGGTACGCGCCTGCACTTCGTCGAACAGCCGGACGTTCTCGATGGCGATTACCGCCTGGTCGGCGAAGGTCTTCAGAAGTTCGACTTGCTTAGCGGCAAGAAAGCCCGTCTCAGCACGCCCGACTGCTATGCAACCGATGGGCAGGCCGTCACGCAGCATCGGCACGGCGACAGCACTGCGCAGGCCCGAAAAAGCCGCCGCGGCGCGATGCGTGAATTCACTATCCAAGGTGAGGTCCGGGATCTGCGCCACGTCAAGATATAGAATTGCCCGTTCGGCAGCGCTGCCGCGAGTAGGTGCCACGGGAAAGGTGTTGCGCACGATCTCAACGCTTTCTTCGGTGATGCCGTGATGCGCGACGAAATGCAGAAGCTCGCCGTCAAATCTATAGACAAAGCAGAACTGCGCTTCGCATAGACGGGCGGCGCTTTGCGCGATCATATTAAACACTGGCTGCCCATCGGTGGGCGAGCGGCTGATAACGCTAAGCACATCGCTGGTCGCCGTCTGGTACTCCAGCGCCTCTGTGGCCTCCCGTGTCCGCTGCTGCACCTCCTCGAAAAGGCGGACGTTCTCGATCGCAATTACGGCCTGGTCGGCAAAGGTCTGGACAAGTTCGATCTGGCTATCGGTGAAGGGCCCGGGTTCAGGTCGCGTCATTGCGAAGACGCCAATTACCGATCCTTCGCGCATGAGCGGTACACAGAGCACAGCCGAATAACCTCCGAGTCGCGGAGCTTCGGGAAGGCCATGTTCTGTGTCCTTGGTAACATCCGGAATATGGACGACTGCCTTGTCGAGTGCTGTTCGGCCGACCCAGGACTGTCGGCTGATCGGACTTGGATTCGCCTCTTCATACGCGCGATATTCCGGTGTTTGGTCGTAGCCTGCCGCAAGCCGGAAGACATCGCCGTCGCGCATAAAGATGCCAGACGTTTTCGCACCGCAGAGCCTCACAGCTGAATCGATAAGTGTCTGCAGGACGCTCTGCAGGTCGAACGCGGAGCGGCTTATGACCTTGAGCACATCCGCGGTCGCGGTCTGCTGCTGCAATGCTTCGCCAAGTTCGGCGGTGCGGGCCTGCACCTCTTCGAAGAGCCGCACATTGCCGATCGCGATGACGGCCTGGTTGGCGAAAGTTTTGAGAAGGCCAATTTGGCTGTCGCTAAAGGGCCGCGCCTCGATGCGCCGGATCATAAGCGCTCCGATTGCTTTTCCTTCCTGCAACAGCGGAGTGGCGAGAATCGCACGAAAACCGAGACGTTGAGCCATCATTCGGGCAGTTGCAAACTCCTCTCCAGCGATGGTCAAGTCGTGAACGTGGACCGGCACCCGATCCAATACGGCGCGGCCGGTAACGATGTCGCGCGCGACCGGCAAGCCAGCACTGTCAATCGGAATCGGTCCATGATGCGCTCCCACAGCCAGCCTGTCGGAGCGCAGCAGATAGATCGTTGCGTCATAGGCGTCGCAGAGCCGAGCGGCACTTTCAGCGACGGCGTCCAGCACAGGCTGAATGTCCGTAGGAGACCCGGCGATCACTTGCAATATTGCGCCGGTCGCTGTCTGCTTCTCTAGCGCGTCGGTCAGATCACGGCCACGCGACTCGACCTCTTCGAACAGCCGGACGTTCTCGATGGCTATGACCGCCTGGTCGGCGAAGGTCTTGAGCAGTTCGACCTGCCGATCGGGAAAATCGCCGGCTTCAAGCCGGTCGACCGTGATCACGCCGATCGGAACGCCATCCTTGAGCATCGGCACCGCGACGGTGCTTCGCGATTGCAATAAATCGGCAAGCGCGCCCATCGTATGATCCGGATCGGCCTGATAATCCGGATCGGCCTGTATGTCGGGGATTTGCACTACGGTGCCGCTGCTCACCGCCCGCGCTGCAGCGCTGCCACGTCCTGGTGCCATTGGGAAGCTGCGATCGATCGTCTCGATCGCTTCGGGCGGCACCCCGTAATGGGCCATGAAGTGCAGGAGCGTTCCATCGAACCGGTCGACAAAGCAGAATTGCGCCCCGCAGAGCTTGGCGGCGCTCTGGGCGATCGTGTCGAAGACCGGCTGCGCATCAGTCGGGGATCCGGAGATTGCGCGCAATATCTCGCCGGTGGCCATCTGCTGTTCCAGCGACTCTGCTAGGTCGCGGTTGCGGGACTCGACCTCTTCGAAGAGCCGCACGTTCTCGATCGCGATGACCGCCTGATCCGAAAATGTCTGCACCAGTTCGATTTCGCGCGTACTGAACGGCGAGACCGACGAGCGGGCGAGGACGAAGACGCCGGTCACGGCGCCGTCACGCATCAGCGGAACGCCCAGCAGGGTGCGGAAGCCGCCGAGCCGCTGGCCTTCGATGTTGGTATACTCCGGATCGTCGAGAACGTCGGCAATCTGCTCCACGGACCCGCTCTGGGCAACGCGGGCGGCGATGCTGCCCCGGCCCGGCGTGACCGGGAGGTTGTTCATGTGGTCCTGGAATTCTTGGCTCCATCCGATCTGTACCGTCGGCTGCAGCACGTCGCCCTGGCGCAGATAGATGTAGCCCATCCCGGAATGACAGAGGTCGGACGCGGACTTCACAAGCGTATGCAGCACGGAATCGAGATCGAACGCCGAACTGCTGATCGTCTTCAACACTTCGGCCGTCGCCGTTTGCTGTTCCAGCGCTTCCGTCACCTCACGGTTGCGCGCCTGCACCTCGTCGAACAGGCGGACATTCTCGATGGCGATCACCGCCTGGTCGGCGAAGCTCTCGACCAGTTCGACTTGACGCGGTGAAAATAGCCCGATCGCCCGCCGCGCCAAGCCGAATACGCCGATGGTCTCCTGACCCCGCTTCAGCGGAACAGAAAGTACTCCGCGGAAACTGCCCATGAATGCCGCTTCCGGCCTTTCGTATTCCGGGTCTTCAAGCGCGTCCGCCACGTGGATCGTCAATCCCTCCAGCGCGGCGCGGCCCTGGAACGTCCCTCGTCCCACGACATGTGGGTTGGCTCGTTCGTATGCATGCAGCTCAGCAGCCTGCCCGCCCCCTGCCATGAACCGCAACGTATCGCCAACGCGCAACGTGATTGCGCCCATGTCCGCCCCGGCCAGGCGTATTGCCGAGTCGACCAGCGTCTGTAGTACCGGTTGGAGATCGAAGGCCGACCGGCTGATTGCCTTGAGCACATCGGCGGTCGCGGTCTGCTGCTCCAGCGCCTCACCGAGATCGCGCGTGCGCGCCTGCACCTCGTCGAACAGGCGCACGTTCTCGATGGCGATGACCGCCTGGTCGGCGAAACTCTTGAGCAGCTCGATCTGCTTCTCACTGAAAGGCTTAACCTCGATGCGCCTGATGACGAGCGCGCCGATCGCCTCGGTGTCACGCATGAGAGGTATTGCGAGCATCGTGCGGTGGCCAAGCCTTTCGGCAAGTGTTTGGCTGACAGGAAACTCCGCACCTGCAACCGCTATGTCGTTGACATGCACAGTCTTGCAGTCGGCGACGGCGCGACCGCAGACCCAATCGCGTGCGACCGGCATCGGTTCAAAGTCGAAGGCGATAGGGCCGTAGTGCGCTTTGGGGAATAGTGTCCCGTCTCGCGCCAGGAAAATGCCGGCGTCGTAGGTGTCGCAAAAGCGCGCAGCACTCTCCGCCACGACCTGCAGGACGGGTTCGATGTCGGTCGGCGATGCGGCGATCACCCTAAGGATCGCACTCGTCGCATTCTGCTGTTCAAGGAGATTGGCGACCTCCGCGGTGCGTACCTGATTTTCTTCGCGCGCCGCTGTCAACTCGGATCGGAGCGAGCTGATCGTCATCTCAGAGTCGTAGTCGGGCCCTCCCACCGAGGTGCTCCTGTTTTTTCTCTGCTCAGTGTCGGCTTTGGCCAACCCAGCGTCAAGTTTGGTGACCTGCAACGTCCGTTTGTGACGCAGCGCGGCCGCTTTGGTGATGCACCTGATCGCCGGCTTTCGGAGCTATTGCAGATAGGGAATACGTCCGAGATGGGGTCGTAGGCGGAGTGTCCGCCTCTTGGCACCTTGACCTAAAACCAGTCGGTCAGCTCCCGGCCCCATTGACGTCATTCCGGATCAAACTTCGGACGAAGCCGCTTACCCCTTTATCGGGCAGTTTCGCCGCGCCGAGCGGCCCGTTTAATCAGCTACAATGTTAGCACGAGCGGCCCGCCAGCCAATTGCCGGCTTTTGACGGACTTTCTATGGCTAGCAGGCATCCTTATTGACGACAGGCCAATTTCGACAGAACACTGGATTTGATCGTCGCAAGTCGGAGGCTATAGTGTCTGAGGATCATTCCGGGCGGATCGGCGCGATACACCGCGAGCTGCACAGCCATCTTCCGTTCGCGCCAGAACTGCGGGTGAAGGCGCTGGAAAGCCGCACGGCCAGCTCGTAACTCTCGCTGCGGCCACTGGTCTAGCTGTCGATCCCGACGACCATGAAGACCACCACCACGCTCGCTAGTCCCGCGGTGTGAGTGCATCTCGCGACAGGTGAGGCTTTACCCACGGGACCTTGAAGCCCAGGCCGTCTGTTATTGGCGCGCTTAGCGGACCTTTTGCCGGTGATCATGGCGCCCCGTTTAATTAGCTACAATGTCAGCATGGGGCGTCCACCGGCCGAAGTCATGGGTGATTAGACGTCGGCCCCGTTCCATGATTTGTTAGATCGTAGCAAGGAACCAAGGCGATGAAATCCGACCAGGTGTTGTTCGCGAAAGGGCTCGCCACCTATCAGAAAGTCGTCGGCGCTAACTACATGGCGCATCGCGAAGTGTACGAGCGGTTGCGGACTGTTCTGCTGAATGAAGCGAGAGAGGGTTTTGTTTTTGCCGATCTCGCTTGTGGCACAGCGCCCCGCTCCGCAGCCGCACTCGCAGGTCCCCCCGTTGGGCGCTACATAGGCATCGACATTTCGCAACCCTCGCTTGAGGTCGCGAAGGCTGCGCTTGCATCTCTTCGCTGTCCTGTCGAATTACGCTGTCAGGACTTCGTGGAGGCCATCGACACTTGGGTTGGTCCCATCGACGTAGTTTGGATTGGGCAATCGCTCCATCACTTGCGGGCAGGTGAAAAGAGGACATTTATGCGACAGGTCCAAGCCCTTCTGCCTCTGGACGGTCTCTTCATGATCTGGGAACCGACTTGTTTGGAAGGCGAGGATCGCGAAGGGTGGATGCAGCGTTTTCGCCAGATGCGGCCGCAGTGGGATTTGATCTCCGATGAGGAGTTTGCCGCGTTCGACAGCCATCATTGGGCGTCCGACTACGCTGAGACTGCCGCGACATGGATCGACATGGGGCGCAAAGCTGGCTTTGAGCGGGCGGAAGAACTCATGACCGTGCCCAATCAATTGGCGCGGGTTTATCGCTTCAGCCACTGAGCCGCCACTAGGAGTAGCGACTTGACCCTGCCATCAGGATACAAGGGTTATGGCTTCACGGAAGCCTCGAACATGGCCGACGGTTGGCATCCGGTCTATGATTTGTGGTTCCCGCCCGAACTTGCCGCGATTGATCTTGACGGTTACCGACGGATTTCGGACCGATGGTTTGACGGCAGCACCAATGCCAGCCTGCTGCCATTTGAACCGCTGGTTGAGGCGGCGATGCGGGGCGGGTTGGATCAATGGCTGGCATCCCCGCAGGGGCGACTATCGCTTATCCTTGTCCTCGACCAGTTTCCTCGCGGATTGTGGGCGGGAACCCGTCGGGCCTTCGAATACGACCTCCAGGCGCTGGCGATCGCCAAAGAGGGGCTGCAGAACGGGCAGTACGATGCGCTGGAGTATCCTTGGGAGAAGGTGTTCTTTACGCTGCCCCTGATACATGCTGAGGGGCCGGACCAACTTGAGCGGGCGGAACAGATGATTGCGCTGACCAAGGCGCGGCTCGATCTGGGGCCCATGCATCTGCGCCCGGCTCGGGAAGCCGGTTTGACCCGGGCGTATCAGAACCGCGATGTCATCGCTCGCTTTGGGCGTCATCCGCACCGCAATGCTGTGCTCGGGCGCGCGTCCACCCCGGAGGAGGTCGCTTATATTGAGCTTGGGGATTTCCCGCACAAACGTTAGATGGCGCGCCGAACAGCGTGAGGGAGGCGCGCTCAAAGCCTGCCAATCGCTCCGTCTCAGTATCTACGTCGCTGACAGTGCCGTCGTGCGTCTTGGGTGATCCGTTCGATCCTGATTTTAGCCTAGGCGACGCATCTCGCTCGCGACCGCTTTTCGTCCGCCCCGCATTGCCTCGACGGCGGCCGACTTGCCCTACTGTTCATGCGGTGCCATCGCCGGCCAACGACATGTGGTTCTGCATCGGGCCTTTAATGCGAATTTCCTAGTGGTGAAAATCCGACGCTTGGTACCCGACGCGGAATATCGCCTTCCGACGCGAAGCCGAAGTTGGTGATCGGCAGCGTCTGACCCTAATGCGGACGTAAGTCTGTTGCCGCCGATGTCAGTCAGTTTGGCGGCTAAGCTTACTTGAAGACAGCAAGCGAGCGTTGCGCTAAATAGGTTATGCCCTATTGCCGCATCAGCGATATCGACCTCTGGTTCGAACGAGCCAGCGATGGAGCGCCTTTGCTGGCGATCTCTGGCTCACGAGGTGATCTACGTCGGAGCCCAAACCTCTTGGAATCGCCACTAGCGAACTCCTTTGATCTGCTTGCATATGACCAACGTGGTCTCGGGCGTACGTCAAAACCCGACAAGCCCTACCTCATGGCTGATTTTGCGGACGACGCGGCGGGCCTTTTGGATGCTGTCGGGTGGGAGCGCGTTCGGGTCGTTGGCGTATCGTTCGGTGGTATGGTCGCGCTCGAACTGGCACTCAGGTATCCACATCGAATAACCAGACTCGCGCTCTGTTGCACTTCACCTGGCGGAGAAGGAGGGTCGTCCTACCCGGTCCATCTCCTGCAGCGGCTCCCGCCGGATGAGCGGGCGCGGGTCATGGTATCGATTTCCGATACACGATGTGATGCGGGCTGGGCTGAGGCGAACCCCGAGAAATACGAGGAACTTATCAGAAGGTTCGGCGATAATCGGTTCGGGCAGGAACCGGGTCACAAGACCGGAACGACGCGCCTGCTTGAGGCACGTCGTCAACACGATACTTGGGAGCGTCTCGGTCGGATTAGGTGCCCAGTTTTCATCTGCGGCGGTCGGTACGACGGGATCGCTCTACCGTCGTCTCAAGAACGCATGGCAAGTAGAATCCAAGGAGCGATGTTGCAGATGTACGAAGGTGGCCATCTATTCCTCTGGCAGGATAGCTCGGCGTTCGCCGAGATCGTAGAGTTTCTCGGGGAATGAGGTCGTCCGCATCTGACCCTGAGCGGAATTACTGCTCAGTACCAAGCGTTAGATTTTAACCACTATGCTGATCTGAAGGTGCCGTTTAATTAGCCACACCATCTCATCCTTGCTCAGCACCCGGCCGGGATTGCGCGTCAGGAAGGCAAGCAGCTCTAGGGGTTTTTGGCCGGACCGGCACGATCTCGCCGTCACGCCGGAGCGTACCCCGGTCAAGCTCGAGAACCGCGCTGCCGATCCGTAGCGCCAGACCCTTGCCCCATCGACACGCCTAATTGCACGTCGTCCATGGGAGCGGCAGCCATAGGCGAGGGCAAGTCTGAAAGAGGCTGCGCAGGCGAAGCCATGGGCGGGGGCGTTCGGCGGGCGGTTCCGCGCCCGCCTCGCAAGGTGTCAGCAGGTAGAGCCAGGCCAACATCTCATGGGCCTCGCCGCAGCAGGGGCCGGCAATGCCCGCAGAAAGGATGCTAAGTGCTTCCCCTCGCGTCAGCGTGGTGGGTGCAACCGGAGCATAAGCTTTCACATGCATGATCGACCTCCAATGTTGACGACGGCAGCAGAGTGCCGACTGCTCGCCGATTGTTCCGAAAGCATGGCCGCCAAAGCTGCCTCTCATCCTGAACGGTGCTGATTTTTTGCTGAATTCTGCTCCGACTACCGGCGGCGCGCGGCGCCTTTGGCGTCTGGTTCCGCCTCATCTCATCGACATCAGGTCCGTCATGACTCCGACCCCGACCCCGACGAAGAACGTAGGTCTGGGGACCTCCGGACAGCCGATGTCCTTCAACTGATCGGGTGTCAGTTCTGCTAACGCCCTGCGTCCTGCAACTGCCCTCCGCCAGGACGTGAAGGCAGCAACCGCTGCCGCCACGCTTTTCGACGCCATCCCAAGCGGCCCAGGGTTCGAAGCGTGGGCCTTCGCGTGAGTTTCCGTGTGAGCCATTTTTGCTCTCCCGTTCCAGATTATTGCCGGAGCTTGCCACGGGGGTGATTTGCGGTTGTTCAGACTGGCGTGAACCGTCGAGGAAAGGCCCGCGGACCGCCGTTAAATCCGCGTTAAATCGACCGGCGAAGATGCTATTCTGCCGGTTCGTTCGAAATTGGGAGGGTGTCGTGCGCATCAGGTTGCTTGGCGGTCTCGAAGTGACTTCCGCAGAGGGTCAGCCCGTCCGCTTCGCAACGCGCAAGTCCGCCCTGCTTTTTGCCGCCCTGGTTCTGGCGGGCCGCCGGGGCCACCATCGCGAACTGCTTGCCGAAGGGTTTTGGCCGGGACGGGGCGATGCGCAGTCGCGCAACAGCCTGCGCCAGGCGCTGGCCGACATCAGGCGATGGTTTCCCGCCGACGGCAATGCGGCCATTTCCATCGACGGGGATCAGGAAGCGGTCGCGCTGACGGCCGGCCCGGACGAAGCGGATATCTGGCTCTTCGAGCGCAAGCTCGCCGAAAGTGGGACGGCGGACCTCGCGTTCGCCGCCGCGCTTTACCATGGCGACGTCCTTGCGGGCGAAGTCATTCCCGACGGTCTGGATGAATGGTTCAGCCCTCATCGGGCCAGGTACCGGCAGAAAGGGCTGCAGCTGGTGGAACGCCTGAGCCTCGCGCCGCCCGAATCCGGATCCGCGTTTGAAGCGGCTTGCGAAGGACTGGCAGACAGGCTGCTTGCCTCGGATCCGACCGCGGAGCCGGCGCATCGGGCCTTGATGCGCATCCACGCCGCGAGGGGCCACGAAAACGCGGCCTTGCGTCAGTTCGAGACCTGCCGCGCGCTGCTGAAGAAGCATCTGGGCGTGGAACCCGAGGCACAGACGCTGTCACTGGCGGCGTCGCTGCAGACGCGGGGCGGAAATCGCCAGACCGCGTCGGCGCACGACACCGCCCAGCCGCCTCACCCTATCGCCACGCCGGCGAGACCGCATGACCAGCCGTCGGTGGCGGTGATGCCTTTCGACAATCTCGGCGGGGCGGAGGACGAGTATTTTGCCGACGGCGTTGTCGAGGAGATCACCGCCGCGCTTTCCCGCATCCGGAACTTCTTCGTCATCGCGCGCCAGTCCGCCTTCACCTACAAGGGCCGCTTCGCCGACGTGCGCGAGGTCGGCCGGGAACTCAGCGTCGCCTACGTGGTCGAAGGCACCGTTCGGCGGGGTGGCAATCGGCTGCGCATTTCCGTGCAGCTGGTCGATGCCGAGACGCGGGCGCAACTATGGTCCGAGCGCTATGAGGGTGCGACCGAGGACGTTTTCGAGTTCCAGGACAGGATCGCGGCGCAGGTGGCGGGCGCCATCCATCCGGCCATCCGCGGCGCCGAGATCGAGCTGGCCAGACGCAAGCCGCCGACCAGCCTAAGGGCATATGATTTCGTCATGCGCGCCTATCCGAACATTTGGGGCCGCCGCAAGGACACCAACGATCTGGCAATAGAGCTGCTCAAGAAAGCGATCGCGGTCGATCCGGCCTATGGCCGCGCGCATGCGCTTCTGGCCTGGTGCCACGCCTCGAACGCCGTGTTTCTGTGGGCCGAGCAGCCGGAAAGCGAGCTGGAAAAGGCGGTCGCGGCGGTCGAGGCAGCAGGCTCGATCGGCGACGATCCAACCGCGTTGACCGCCGCCGGCGCGGCATTGAGCATGGGCGGTGACCAGGAGCGCGCCGCCACCTTCATCGAAAAGGCGCTCACGCTTGATCCGAACAATGCTTGGGCATGGGCACGCCATGGCTGGATCGCAATCTACAGAGGCGAAGCCGCCCTGGCCCCGGACCGGTTCCAGCGAGCGATGGCGCTGAGCCCAATGGATCCGTTCGCGTTCGCCGTGAGACTGGGAATGGGCTACGCCTTGGCCAAGACGGGCTCCCTTTCCCAGGCCGTCGCGATCGCCCGTGAGGTCATCGCCGCCCACCCCGACATTATCACGTCCTATCGCTATCTCGCCGCCTGGTCGGCGATGGGCGGCGACCTGGAGACCGCCCGCTGGGCCGCGCAAAAGCTCATGGCCGCCCAGCCGAGTTTCACGATCGAGCGATTCCGGTCGCTGCCTATCTTCCGGAACACGCCGGAATGGGCGGACCAGGTGGTCGAAGCCTTGAAGCTGGCGGGATTGCCCGAGCGCTGACTATCTTCGGCCCATCCTTGGTTTCAACCTGGATGACATGATCGCCCCTGCGCCCCTGGCTAAAGCGTGTCGCGATTTAAGGGATTCAGGATTGAACGAAGCCGCTGACGCGGCATTTGGCGGGTCGGTTTGCGGGTGAAGCTTCTGTTTTAGAGGATTGCGGCTGTTGAAGCGCAATCTTGAGAACAGGAGTAATAAAATGGCCGAGTTGAGCCCGCTTCGCCGGCGCATGATCGAGGATATGACGATCCGCAATCTGTCGCCGGCCACGCAGCGATCCTACGTGCATGCCGTGGCGAAGTTTTCGCGCTACTTTGGCCGTTCGCCGGACCGGCTCAGTCTCCGCGCCTTCCAAGTTCATCTGGTCTCGACCGAAATCTCGTGGCCAGCGCTGAACCAGACGGTGTGCGCGCTGCGGTTCTTCTATGGCGTGACGCTGGGCCATGCCGAGATTCCGGAGCGTATCGTCTTTGCTCGCTCGCCACGCTCGCTGCCGGTGGTGTTGAGCGCCGATGAGGTCGTCGCCTTCCTGGAGGCGGTGCCGGGCCTGAACGCATTCCTTCGCCGAGCCGCCGCGCCAGGTGCCCCCGTGAACGAACAGGAAGATTGGCGCCTTGGGGCGATCGGTACGGAAAATGTCGAGCTTCTCGACTTCGCTTGGTCCGTAAGCGACGCGAAGTGGCAAGCCAATCCGGTCCAGGGCGGCTGCGCTGTTCGTGAAGATCCGACTGGTTGTCCGGTCTTGCAGCGGCTCGTAATGTCCTTGGCTGTACGCCGCGTCGAGCTCGACTTGGTCATAGTCCCTGAAAACGAGCGGACCCTTCTGGTGGGATGGTGGTCCGATCTGGCAGCGCTGCGCCGCAGCCGGTGTCGCGACTGTGGCAACGGAAACCGCGAGCAATGACCTGCGCGTGATATTACCATTGCATGATCCGAAACTGATCTGCATCTCATCCTCCCTACGCACGGATGGTCCGAGAGCTACGGAAGCATACTACTCACATCGCAAGGTCGAATGCATCTCTCGCATGTCGACGCATACCTGACGTCATCCTCGGCTCATCCTCGGACAATACTGGTAAACCTTCTCGGATAATTGACTCGCGGAAATAGATGCCGATACGCGATAGCGCTCGGAGGTGACTGCCTCGCAGACTCCTTTGGCTTCTGCGACATCATTCTTCTGGCGCTTCGGCCGAGCGCGAACGAGGTTCCGCTTGGGGTCAGGTCACGATGATGTTCGCGACGATTTGAATGTCCGCTCTCGTGTATCCCAGCCTAAAGCGGCCAGTCCGCAATCGGCCCCAATTGCCGCCTGGCGGCAAAGCGCCTCATCCCGGCCGTATAGGCCAGCTTTGCCGTTTCCTGAAAGCCGACGTCGCAGGCGATCGCACTGAAGGTCGTGTTGGCGTCATAAACTGACATCTTCCCGCGCTGGCGTCTGCGCATTCTTCATATGCCGCCATGTTCTCCCTACGTCAGTCCTCGCGGCTGATACGTCAAACCATCTCTACGTTCTTCAAATCGGCAGCGAAAACGTCATAGCCATACACCCAGCCTGGATCTTCTTGATCACGCAGAAACGTGTTTGCATTCGAGGTGGCTTGTACGCGGGAAGCTCTCTCGTGCCTATTCGCTTCATAGAGCGCGAACGCATCCCCGTAGTCCGTTACCCCAGTTTCGGTCAGGCATCGGGCCAGCATTGCTGCGTCCTCGATCGCCATACCTGCACCCTGCGCCATATGAGGCTTCATCGGATGGCAGGCGTCGCCCAGCAGAACGAGACGACCGTGGCTCCACAAAGGTAGCGGATCGCGGTTGAAGAACGCCCATTTCGTCACTTTGTCGGTGGATTCTATGAGAGCCTGGACAATCGGGTGAAACCCGGCAAAGGCCTCAGCCACCTCTTCTTGACTGCTATCGGCGAAAGGGCCTTCGATAGCCCAAGCGGGATGAGGAACGCCGGTCACGTAATAGTATTCGTCACGGGCTCCGGTTGTGAAATATACCATCATGTGGCGGTCCGGGCCCCACCATTTGACGCAGTCCTCGAAATCGAATCCAAGCCTCGCTAGCTTCTCGGCTGATATGATTGCGCGGTGGCCGACCCAGCCAGTGTAGTGCGGCTTTTCCGGACCAAGCATCCCGTCGCGGACACGTGAGTTGATGCCGTCCGCGCCGATGACGATGTTGGCTTGGGCGGACGTGCCGTCATTGAACCTCAGGTCGACATCTCCTCCCCGGTCCTCCACCGCCACCAGCCGCTTTCCGAAGTGCAACTTGGCCGGATCAAGCGCGGCAACCTCTAAGGCGTGGAGATCGCCACGGTGCATGGTTAGGTATGGTGCTCCGTATTCCCGGACTGCGAAGTCCCCGAGCCGAATGCGCGAACGATAGTCGCCCGTGATGCTGTCGCGGCTGAACCAGTATGCTGGCCTGCTGCCCATGGCGACCAACCTTTCTTCAAGCCCCAATCGACGAAAAACCTTCATCATATTCGGGCCCACGTGGATGCCGGCGCCAATACGGGCGAAGCTCTTGGACTGCTCATAGACTTCGACGTCGAATCCCGCCAGTTGCAGCAGTGCCCCGGCAGCGGCACCGCCTAGGCCAGCGCCAATCACAGCAATAGTCTGAGCCTCATCGGACATTGTCGTTTCCCCTCAAGTCCTGCCGACGTCCTCGCTACAACCTCAAGCCAAGTTGAGGTCAAGTGATACTATGCTGCTTGGCTGACTGCTAAGCGCCCCACCGTTGCCGTGTCCGCTTCGGTCCTCTTACGGCGATCGGCAAAGAAGGCTCCGAACGGGTCGAGCAGGTGTCCTTTCCTTCCGCCAGGTAGTCGCTATAGGGGTCGATCAGCAGGTAGGCGGTGCAATCCTGTGGATAGCTGAGCGGTTCCATGGCTGTCTCCATCGGGCCGCGGGGGGCATCCGCGGTGCTTGATCGGTGGGGAACGATACATGGACACTCTCGCGTGTTGCGTCCAATATCTATATCTTCTACCGATCGATACCCTATCGGCATGGGTTGTCATGATGGACCTTCGGCGTGCGCGAAGCTTTGTCACCGTGGTCGAGCTCGGGACCGTGTCGAAGGCCGCGCAACATCTTCATGTAGCCCAGCCCGCACTGTCGCGGCAGATACACGAACTTGAGCATGAGCTCGGGTTCAAGCTTTTCGACAGGGTCGGGCGCGGACTTGTCCTCACGGGCGAAGGTGAACAGATGCTTGCGGACTGTCGCGGACTGCTCAATTACGCGGCCGCGGTTCGCGAAAAGGCACAACTGCTTCGGGGTGGCGACATTGGCATATTGAAGGTGGCGGCATCACCGCAGTTCATCGAGGGCATCCTCGCCGAATTCCTCCATCGTTACGCAAAGCTCTTTCCCGGCGTCCAGGTAGAATTGCGCGAGGCGCTGGGATGGGGCGAGATGCAGGGTTTACTGGAGCGCGGTGACATTCACATCGGGCAGAGCCTCGGCAATGCAGTACCGCCCCATGATCAGCGCTTCGAAAGCCATCACATCATGCCCCTCGAGCTACTCTTGGCGTTTCAGCCCGGGATGGCGCCGGCTCCAGGGGACGATGTGGAGATTCGTTGTCTAGCGAAGTATCCGCTGTTGGTGCTCGATACGAACTACGCCAATCGACGAATGTTCGATGCGGCATGCCGGCTCGCGGGACTGGAGCCAATTATCGCCTTTGAAAGCCGGACCCCGCACACGCTGATAGCGATGGCGGAAAGCGGGCATGGCGTAGCGGTGATTCCGTCGACGATGCGATTCCGTTCCGATCAGCTACAAGTCGCCCATCTGACGTTCCAGAAGAAACGTCTCCGCGAACCGCTGGCGGTCTTTTGGGATCGACGGCGCCCGCTGCCACGGTACGCGCTCGCGTTCTGTCGCGAACTGGCCGACTATGCTAGTGCCTCTCGGGCGACCGATGAACGTTGAATGCATCATCGGAGACTGCGTGTGCCTTAGCCAGCACGGTGACCTTGACTCCGACATCGCGACGTATCTCAACAGCCTACCGAGCTGCCTAAGTGGAAGGCCCAAAGGGCCAGCTAACGACCTTGGACTTTGGAGTTGAACGGCTGCTATCGTCCTTCCCTGACCACAAGCGGACCTGCTTCTTACGGCCCCATGCCGCCGATCTGGAAAGCGCCCCATGTCGGACGTTAAGATCGGCCCTGCCGCTTCCCGTTAGCCGACACCAACAATCGTGGTTGCGCCAATTACGGACATACAAGTTGGAAATCAGGCGCGTTCGCCAAGCGAACGATCCGCTCGAGTTCGCAAGATTCCGTGGCCGCTAACCTATCGAAATAGTCGGCCTCAAAACCTGTGCACCAAACGTGCAGGGTTCACGGCCTTGGAGAGTTCGGGCTAGAGAACGCTTATTCAGCCGCAGTGGCGGGCGGCATCATTGCTGGGCACGCGTCACGTAGCCACGCTCGCTAGAACAACTCGCGCGCCGCGTGCGCATCCGGGCTATCGTCGAGCTTGCCGACCAGCTCGCCGTGAGGCGCGATAAGTTCACGCGCTTTCTCGACTTCTCCGCGCCTTCGAAGACAGCGAGCAAGTTCCACCGCGATACGCAGTTGACCAATCGCGGAACGCTGCAAGGTGGCAACATTCGCGGCTTTGTAGAGCATCTGCTCGATCTCGTCAGGTCCACCACCGCTCTTCTCGCGGATACAGGCTTCGATCCTAAGCACTTCGGCGAGCTGGAAATAGGTTCCGTTGGCGCGGCCCAGCTCGAGGGCAGCTTCAACCGACTTCCGGGCACCGTCCAGCCTCTCGCTGTAGCCCAGCGCTTCGGCGTAAAGGCCTATCAGATAGGGCAGCCCCATTTCAGCGCCGGTTCGGCGAATGGCAGATATGGCTTCCTCCATACCGCGCAGGCCTGCCTCCCGTTCTCCAAGCTGGAATTGCCCCCATCCAACCTGGAACGCGGCCTGGCCGACAATGAGCGGCAGCTGGAACTTCTCTGCGATCTGCAGTTCGCTTTCCGCCGCCAGAAGCGCGGGCTCCGGGTCGCCTGCGAACATGTGGAGGTAACTCGTCCCCCAATACGCAACGGCCAAGCTCAGCGGATGCTCAAGACGTTCGGCGAGCCCCATTGCATCCTGGCACCGCAGCCGGGCCTTATTCGGCTCACCGGCGAGCCAGGCCGACAGTCCTGCGAAGCAGCGGCAGCAGACACCCGGATCATGACCGGAGTACTTGTATGTCAGGTAATGATCGCGGTCGGAGTCGTAGAGGCCGATGGCACGTTCCGCATGGCCGTAGGCGGCCGCCGTCTCCCCGAGGAAGAAATTGTTGGTCCAGAACATGTGCTCGGTTTCGATCGCGAGACCGGGATCGCTGTCGTCGTTAATCATGCCAGCCCATCGGCAAGCCAGCTCCTGCGCGGCTGCTGGCTTGCCGCTAAGCATGTAATATTGTGCTCTCCCGCGTAGGGCCGTGAATAGACGCGCTTGGTCGCCGATCTTGCCGCAAAGTTCCTCGGCACGCTCGAATGCGGCGAGCACTTCGGTCGCACCCCAACCACGAGCCGCCATGAGGGCCACGCCCCTCGCGAGCTGCAACTCGATCTCTTGCTCATCGGCGTCGACGACATCGTTGCTCCGCAGCAGCCTGACCCCAAGGTCCAGCTGCTCAAGTGCACTGACGTGCGCCGACCGCCTGATCGCCTTGCGAGCCGAGATCAGCAGATAGCCGACGGCTTCGTCCCAGAGATGAGCCTGTTGCGCGTGTCTGGCCAGGCGCTCGCTGTGCTCCTCAAGCCTGTCCGCGTAGTAGGCCTTCAGTTCAGCAAGCGCAGTACTGTGAAGCTCGATGAGCGCAGACGATACCATACGTCCTGACACAGCAGTTCGGATGAGGACGTGCTTGAAGCGGATGGAAGCCTCGGGAAAAACTTGGAGCTCGACCAAGAGATCAGCCTTCTTCAAATTTTTGAGGGCGGCATCGAAGCGCAGGGTCGACAGCGCTGCCATCCTCCGTAGCAAAAGCACCGGTATCTCTCCTCCGAAGATCGAGGCGACCTCGGCTACCCGCTTTGCATCCTTGTCGAGACGTTCGAAGCGCGCATCGATGATCGTCTGAATACTTGCCGAAACGACGATCTCGTCGACATCGCCCGAAGGCCAGTAGCGGCCCGGCTCCCCTTCCAGCTTGCCGGTCTCGGCGAGTGCGTGGACGGTCTCTTCCAGGAACAATGCATTGCCCTTGCACGCATCCGAGACTGCGCCACGCAGCCGCTCGAGCTGAGGGTCCCTGCCGACCAAGTGGTCAAGAAGTGCTGCTGCTTCGGCCGTGCTGAACGCCGGCAAGCGGATTTCGGAAGGTCCCGCAGCGGCGAAGGCGCTGCGATCGTACTCCGGCCGACAGGTTAGGATGAGCAGGCAGCGGACGGTGGACACTACCTGCGCCAGCCGCACCAGGATACCTTCGCTCTCGGCATCTATCCAATGGAGGTCCTCGACCAGGAGAACGACGGGCTTCATGCGACCAAGGAACAATAGAAGCTCGACCGCCGCCTCCTGCATGCGCCAGGATCGCTCCTGGCCGGAAATGTTGGCCCAACTCGAGCCCCGAACGGGCAGCTCCATGATTGCCATGATCGGATCGAGTAGACGCTCATCGAAGCCCTGCGCGCTTTGCGTGGCCAGCACCTTGTCGATTGCGATTGCCGGCGCTTCGGTGTCGCCCACGCCGAACAGAGCCTGCAGCAATTTCCGAATAACGACGAAGCCGCTTCGCAGGTCCGTTTCCAGCGCGCCGACTTCCAAGTTCTCGGCGTCATCATGAGGGATGGCGCCGACGAATTCATGGGTGACGCGCGACTTGCCGACGCCGGGATCGCCAACTACGAAAACTGTCTGGCCTTCGCCACTGGACGCGTCATGCCAAGCTTTGTTCAGAATCTGCAGCTGCATCTCGCGGCCGATGAAAGGCGACAGCTGCGTTTCGGCGCGCAACTGCCAGCGCGAGCGACCCCACCTGATCTCTGTCACTTCAAAGAGCTGCTGGTCCTTTGGGAATTGCGACCGAAGTGACGCCGCCAGCGCTTGCATGCTGACGAAGCCGCCAGCCGATGCCCGGGTCCTGGCAGTTGCCACGACTAGACCCCGCCCCAGCGCCTGACTAAGCGTGTGGGCCACTGACACCGGCCCACCACGTACCTGCGATGCCTGGTCGTGTGCCGGGCCAACGATCACGATGCCGGTGTCCAAGGCAGCACGGACCCCAGTCATCCAATCGGCGTAGCCGAGCGCGAGCTCGCGCAGGGCGAGTGCAGTCCGGCAGGCAAGTGCTGCATGTCCTTCAAGCGGCTCGGGCGCGCCAAACGACGCGACCAGCTCGTTTTCGGAAATCGTCAAAACCGTTCCACCGTTTTTGCGCACAAGTGCTGTAGCCTGCATGAGGAAAGGATCGATCCGTTCCAGCGCGAGGTCAGCAGGCAGGCTCTCCATCACCTGTTCCGCGTATCGGAAATCGGCACACAAGATCGTTGCCTGTCGCCGGGACCTCGGGTCGACCGCAACTACCGATCGCGCCTGAAGCACTTCGTTTGCAAATGCCGACGCCTCAACGACAAAGGTGCGGAACGCGGGTTCCTCGGCAAGCAGGATATGATTGGCGCTGTCCAGTTCGACGAACCGGGCACCGGGGATCGTTCTGGCGAGCTCCAGGCCTTCTGAGAGGGGCGCGACCCGGTCGCCGTTGGCATGCATGACAAGCGCTGGCACATGCAGCCGTTCAAGCGATCGCGATATGTCAACGTCGGCAAAGGCAAAGCTCAACCGCAACGCATTTTCGGGCGTGAGCGTCCGGCGCTGCAACTCGTTGAACCAATCCATTTGCACGCGATTGGCGCCCGGTACGAACAGGTTGGTGAACATTTGGCGGAACAGTGGGTCGTCCTGGCCCCAACCCTTGCGCATCAACTCGGCGATCGCTTCGCGCCTGACTATCTCCGCTGCATTCCCACGCGCTCGCCATCCACGAACATATCCCCCCCAAATCAAAAGACCCGCGACCTTTTCGGGATGGCGAATGGCGTATTCGACCGAGAAAGCACAGCCTTGCGATATTCCTAGGAGGACGAAACGGTCGAGGCCCACAGCCTCTACGACGCATTCGAGATCGTCGACGAAGGTATCGAAAGAAACATCCTCGCAAACTGTGTCGGAAAGGCCGTTCAGGCGTCCGTCATAGCGCACGAGCGTGAAGCCGCTGGACAGGGCATCGATCCAATGTCCCCAAACCGGGCTCTCCCAATCGAAATCTAGATGGGACATCCAGTGGGAGGCGCGCACGATTGGCGGCCCGGACCCACTGATGGCATAGGCGATCCGGGTGCCATCGCGGGAGTTGACGTAGCGTATCTGCTGCTTGTCTGACGAAACCTTCGTCGAAGGCGGCGCGATGAGACCGCGCGCAGACACCGGCTCCAGAAGTTCGGTTGAAGGTCTACTACCAGGTCCAACAGTGCCGGCTGCGATCGGGCCAGCAGCGGCGGTCAGACGAGCCCGCTCGTTAGTGCGGGCGATCTCGTCAGCGAGATCATCGCCTGGAAGAAGCGACTGCAGCGTGTGCAGGTGGGCAAGCGACCGCTCAGGGTCGTCGCCAAGGCGATCGATCAGGGCGCGCAGCGCTTTTAGACGCAGGATCTCGGTCTCGTTCGAGCAGTAGACGCGCCAAATTTCGAACGCCTGGCAGCGCGGCAGGTAGAGGTCGGACAAGAACGGGCCGGCGAAAGCCGCGACGATCGCTTCTAGACGCTCGGTGGGCAGCGAACCAACTGCATCGGCCGACAGGCCCCTGATCAGGTCGTAGTCGAGCCAGATCGATCCCGGCTTCAGTTGAACCACGTTGCGGTCGGCCACAAGCCGTGTCTCGCCGTCGGCGTTTAGAATCCGGCGCAGCCTCGAGAGGCTCCAACGCAGCGCACCCCGAGGATCATCAGGGACGTCCCAGAACATCTCGCAAAGCCGCTCGCGGCGCTGCTGCTTTTGGTGCACGGCCAAATAGGCCAGTAGCGCCCGCGTTTTGCGCGATTGTGTTAGCGTCACGGGCTCGCCATCAAAGCGTACCGTGAAGTCGCCGAGGACCCTTACTTCGAAGACCGAACTCAATCCGGTTGTCCTAACCGTATAGTCGGCCTCACATTAGCACCCTATGGTCAGCCTTACATTAGCCATGAAGCGTTTGGGACTGCATCACGCCGACCCACGCCGGCGTGTCTTCATGCCCGCCGTTGTATTCGACCTGGACTCCGTCTCCTCCGATCGATCTCGCAAATGCGCGTGAAGTTTACCACCCGGTCAAGGTGCTCTCGGACTGCGTCGAGAGGCGGACCCTTGCGGATGTCCTCCCACAAAGTGGATGATGGGGATGCGTAAATACCAAATGAGATGTTCATGAACTGGCTCCTGGTGTTGGCAGCGGACCATTCCGCTAAGTGTCTTCGAACATGCCGTCCGCGCGTTGGAGACATCGTGTGGGACAGCATGGAAACGCGAAGCCGCCCAACGGCTACGTCGAGGCTAATCGAGCGGCACCGTGTAGGTCGTTGCCGTGCCGGACAGGCAAATGTCGCCTGCCGAGTTTGCAACGGTGGTTGACAATGTGCAGATGGGCTTGTCGTCGCGCACGGAGAGCACCTCTGCGCGCGCGACGATCTCCTCGCCAATGCCAACGGCCTTGAGAAATCTCCACTCGACGCCAAGAAAGACGCTGCCGGGTCCCGGCAAGTCTTCGGCCACCAGTGCGTTGAGGAGGCCCGAAGTGACACCGCCCTGGACTATGAGACGACCGAACACGGTCCGGTCGGAAAGGGTACGGTCGTAGTGGAGTGGATTTCTGTCGCCGGTCATATCACTAAACGCGATGATGTCGCTGGCCCGAGTGACGCGCCTTCGCTCAGCGCTGGCCCCCACTTCCGGTTTTCCAAACCGGATTCCAGACCATCCGGATCGTATGATCGTTTCCATAACCTTGCTCCTTGGGTTGGGTTTCAGATTGCCTCTACCTGCGCGGTCCTCAACCCTTGCAGGGCAGGCGGAACCAATTGATCACGTGCTGCCCGGGCCGAGAGCACCGCGACTTCGGATTTCATGGCCTCGCTGAAGCGCTTGTGGCGTTCAGGTAGTTCTTCAAGGGACCAGTCGAAGGCGCTGATGGCGTCCGTGGTCTCAAGGAGGGGCAATGCCAGGCTGTCGCGCACTTCCTGAAACTCCTGCAATGCGGACCGGCGAAAGGAAAGGATTGCCGTTGCGGCACCTTCGGCATCTCGAAGAGCGTCGGAAATACCGTGAGAGGTAAGCGGATCGCGGAAGAAGCCGGCATCGCCAACCAGCATCCAGCCCGGGCCGTATGCCTGCCGTAATCGGCCGGGCGCGCCGCGGAAGGCCTTCAGACGTTCGCCACCGTTACCGAAAACCAGGGACCCCAATCGGGGCGCCAGCGATGCCAGGGCAAGCAGCGCGGCCGAAAGATCGAAACGGAACTCCATATCAAACCGCTGGGTCGGTATGGAGGCAACGATACAGGCAAGCCCGTCATTCGTCGGGATCATGCCGCCGGATAGATTCCGGCCGAAATACCAGTGGTATCCTGAGAGCGCCGGCGCGGAGGCGTAGCCAAACACATGTGCCACGGAGCACCGTCCCTGCGCCAGCGTTCGTGCCTCAACCTTGCGAGCGACGAACGAGCCGAGGCCGTCTGCTCCAATCACGAGGTCAGCGCTTACTTCTAGAGTTTGGCCCGAGGCATCCCTCAACACGATGCCGCGTACACGGCCATGTCGGTCGAATATGAGACCATGGACCGGAGTGTCATGCAGAACCGTGGTGCCTGCGGCTCGTGCCGCGTCAACCAGCATCCGGTCAAGCACCGCGCGGCGCGGAGCTATCAGCCCCGGGATATTTGGCTCCAGCCGGATGGGCACCGTGACCTCCTGCTCGCCGTAGTGAAAAGTGGTAGATCTGATCACCGGCGCACCGCTTTGAATCAACGGTTGGAGAAGACCCCAACGTGAGAGCTGCATGACGGCTGGTCGCATCAGCGCGTGTGTCGACAGAGTGTCGGATCCATAGGACTGGCGGTCGACCGCAAGCACCCGCAATCCCGCCCGAGAGAGCAGCATTGCCGTAGAGGCTCCGGCGCACCGCGCGCCGACGATGATGGCGTCATAGTGAGAATGAAGGGGGATGATGTCGGAACGCATCGGAAATATCCTTACGCAGCCTTCATGCCGCTCTGACCGAGATATCGTGAGACATGGTCGGCGATCGCTTGCGCGTCCGCTCCAACGCCTCCGATGAAATTCGAATCGCGTTTGCGCAGAAAGCGGAAGCCAAGCGCGTAGAGTCCGGCGACGGTTGTTACTCCGTCCTTGTGGGCCAGTTCGCCATCTGCCGTGAAGGCCGGTAGTTTCAGCCATGAAAACGAGCGGCGGTAGCCGGTCGCCCAGATTATGGTACCGATGACGCCGCTAGCGAATGACAAGCGCTTGAGGTAGGTCGCCGGGACCCTGATCGGAGCGGGGCCGAGGCCTATTGATTTGTGACCTGCGAACCGGTCGATCTGGCGAAGGAGGCGGTCCTGCTTGGCGTCCGACGCCGTGATGCTGTCTTCGAGATCATCGACAAAACCGATTGTTTGGTTCGAGATGCCCTTCAACCGCCCGGTGAGTTCGACCCCGATGCCTTGGAGGGTAGCAAGATCGACATTGGAGCGATCGGCTCGACCGGCAAGTTGAAGCGAAGGCTGTCGTCTGGCGCTTTCCGGATTTGTCAGATCGTCCAGCCGCTGCGACATGTATCCCATCTGGCAAAGCCACCAGAAGATATCCTTGTCTCTCCAGATGCGCGGCAGGCGCGTATGCTTGCCGACGGACAGGATTACGCGCCTGCCGCTGCGTTGCAGTTCGTCGGCAATCTGGACGCCTGATGACGAGGCGCCGACAACCAGCACGCCGCCCGACACAAGCTCTTCTGGACTTCGATATTGCGAAGTGTGGATGCTGACCGGTTGATCCTCGCCGGGATGCGGCGGGAAGGGAATACTTGGCACGTCGCAATGGCCAGTCGCTACAACGACGACCTTGGCAGACCAGTCACCAGCGGTTGTCCGCAGCCTGAAGCCTTTTTCACTTTGTTCGCAGGACAAGACATCGACGTGCGAGCGCACCGGCGCCTGCGATTGATGAGCATAGCCGACCAGGGTTTCCACAAACGCATCGCGCGACATGAAGCCATCAGGTTCGGAGCCACGATAGGGAGAGCCTGGCAGTGCGTTCAGCCAATTGGGGGTCAAAAGGCGAAGCGAGCGCCATGTCGAGGACCGCCAGCGTTCGCCAATGCGCCCGCGTTCCAGAACGACGTGCGAGACCCCGCGTTTTTGAAGGCAATGGCTCAAGGCGATGCCCGCCTGGCCCGCGCCGACAATGACAACGTCAGCCTGTTCCATAATGTTTCCATAAGCATTGGAGGAAGGCGGTCCAGATATCTGTCCGAACCGCCTATCAGGTGGATCACTGGATGGTTTTGATTCCGACCGAGACCGGCACGCCGTTGGTCAGCACGTCGAACACAGCCGAGCGTGCCCGGGCCTGGTCGACAAGCTGCTGAAGCTTCTCGGCGGGGGCGTCACCCTCGATCTCGAATGCCACAGCGATGTTCTGGAATCCGTTGCGAACCTCGTCGGAGATGCCGAGGATGCCGCGCAGATCGATGTCGCCGTCCACCGAGCACTGCACCTTGGTCAGCTTGATGCCTCTGGCGGCGGCGATGTTGGCAACGCCCGCCATCAGGCAGCCGGCCAGCCCGTGCAGCAGCCATTCGACCGGGGTAGGGGCGGTGTCGTCCCCGCAAAGGATGCCGGGGTGATCACTGTCGGCGACATATGCCTTTACATGCTTCAGTTCCTGGCCGGCGCCGTGGAAGCCGAGCATGGTGCTCTGGCTATGCGTGCCTCCCATCCACTCGTTGCGGGCGCGAAACTGGAACTTGGCCATTTCGGGTTGACCGGCGACGAAGTCGATCGTTGCAAACAGGTTCGGCGTGTCGATGCCATTCAGGGGTAGTCTTGCAGGTTTGGTGTTCGGTTGCATTTTCGTCTCCAAAGGAATGATGCGGCAGATTTGCCGGACCGGTGCCTTTGTGACGGCGCTGCGTTTGAACGAGTGTGGTTGTGTTCGTGGAAATTGCATGGAATTGCTTAGATCCCATCATATTTCGACGCGACGAGACGGACATTCTGCGCGAGACGTGGGCCTTGCTCAAACGCCAAACCCCCGGCAATAGGGATCGCCAGGGATTAGTGGTCGAATAATACTTGTGTTGAAGGCCTAGGGCTCGGCTCCAGGTATCTTTCAACGCCCATGGCGCCAGGCTTTTCAGCGCGCCGGGGTCAACCCGGATCGGCGCTATTTCGCGTTCAAACCATCGCTTTGAGCGCTGTTGGCAATTGTAAACCGCATGGACGTGATGTGATTGATCTCCGAGCGACCGATGCCGATGTCCTTTAGCAGGTAGTCGGGCATCCCGTGGAGCGCGGCTCGTTCGTTGCGCAACTTCAGTGCGCGGAACGCCAGGCGGATCGCCGATTTGGCAAAGCCAATAGCGTCGAACCTGTCTCTCGAAGCGGGGTGGTTTACGTGATCGATAGTGGTCATTTTTGTCTCCATCCTGGCGACGCGACCATTCGCGCCGTCGATGGGAGGAGATTGCGATAGAAACAGGGAAGTGAGCGTTTGAGCCACCGTCGAATTGTGGTCGAATTCGAGGGAATACATCCGTTCAACTGCTGCGCCACCACGGGAATTGAGTGCCATGGTCAATCCCGGCCGCCGGGCGCTGCCAACAGCGCGATTGGTTCAAAGCGCGAATGTGACCTAAGTTCCCGACTGTCCGGGCATCGAATGCCTCACGCTGCGAGCTGATCCTCTCGGGCCGCCTCGATCATCACACTTGCCAGCAACTTATAAGCTGCCTCCCAGGCTTCGCGGACCGCCGGCGTAAAGGCTGCGCCGCGGCCGGCCGCCAACGTGTCGATGAGCGCTTGCCCGAGAATCGGGTAATGATGCTCTTTGACGCCGTAGGTCACGTGACGCTTGGCGAGTTCGCGCACTGTCGGGAGGACGGTGTTGGCATGGTTCAGTCCATGCACCACGAACGCCAGGCTCGCCATCAGCTTTGCACCTTGTTTGGGCATGTCGCTCGCCAGAAACAGTGCGCGAAGGCCCGAGTCAATCCCGAACAGGCGCTCGTAGAACAGGGCGGCGGCGGCCACGCGTATCGGGAGAACCTCGTGGAAACTATCCTGGACAAGTCGAATCTGGTCGGGTGTCATCGGCCCCACTCCGGGGTTTCTGGTGAGGCTCGACCATCCCCCCAAAACGTTTCGCGTGCATGTCGCCCGACGCGTCTAATTGTTTCAGTTGTGTCTCAATTGCGGTTCCGTTTGCGCTCGGTTGTTTTCGGCTTTCTGTGTCCTGACGGCGCCTGGAAACTCTCGATGTGACCAAGCAGCTAGGAGACATTCCCGAATGGCCCTCTGATCACAGATCACACGCATTTTCATCGCCCGGTAGTTGATGGCCAAAGCTCATTGCGTCGCTGAATTTGCCGCAACTGGACCAATGTCCACACCGGGTCAGTTCACGTCGATTCACGCAGGGCGCCTCAACGTCCGCTTCTGACCTTCCGATTCTTGAAACCGTCAGTCATTTTCGGCCCATTCCAGCCGCCTCCGATGATGAGCACCTCTAACAACTACGTGTCCAAATCCACTACGGACCGCACGAATTTGACCACTGCCTTCGTGGGCAGCAGTCAGCAGTCTGCCGTCTGTTTGATGCCGGCTGTCGCAAGCAAATGGGCTGCTTTTGCCGTATTCCGCACGAACTCGCATCGCTTGGCGCCAGTACAATGAGTGGAACACCGGGCTCTGCCGCTTACGGGCAAATTGCCCGACATCCAACTACTGGACCCGTACCCGACCTAACTATTTGTAATATATACCGAAAATGGCGCACCCGACAGGATTCGAACCTGTGACCTCTGCCTTCGGAGGGCAGCGCTCTATCCAGCTGAGCTACGGGTGCTTTCAGGACTGGCGATCCGGAAAACGAACCAGCCGGTGAACCGGCAAGTCACGGCTTCTTAGCGGAAGCCGGGGCGGGCTTCAACGGGCAATTGGAGATTGGCGGCATCCCTTGATGGGGGCGGGGTGGTCCTCTCACGGGTGCGAGCTTATCGAATATGGCGCTCCCTCTCTCCGTCTCGGCTTCGCCGAGCCACCTTGCCGGGGCGAGCCACGGGTCTCGCCCGTCCTTTGGACCCCCACTTTGCGGGGGCGAGGAACCGGAGCTTTCCTGGGACGCGCCTTGTGGCCGTAGCCCGCTCCTTCCGTTCGACCTCGCACTGCGCTCCGCCCTACTACCCCGCCTCGCCCCTCACCGCCCGCCTCCTGCGTGGCGCGCGCTTAGGCTTCTTGGCGCCGGTCAGTTCGTGCATGGCGTCGAGCTGCATCTGCTGCATTTCGGCCAGGCGGGTCCATTGGCGCGAGATGAGGTAGTCGAGCTTTTCGTGCAAATGGCGCACTTCGAGCTCGGCCTTGAGGTTGACCCGGTATTCGTTGAAGGAGCGCAGGCGGTCCTTGGTCTCCTGCCGCTTCTGGCTCATCATGATGATCGGCGCCTGGATGGCGGCGATGCAGGAGAGCAGAAGGTTGAGCAGGATGAAGGGGTAGGGATCGAAGGCGCTCACCGTGCCCTCGAGCAGGTTGACGCCGATCCACACCAGAAGCACGGTGGCGAAGGAGATCAGGAACCACCAGCTGCCGCCGAAGGCGGCCATGTTGTCGGAGACGCGGTCGGCAAATGTCCGGTGCTCCTCGAACTCCTCTTCGCTGTTTTCGGAAATGGTGTCTTGCCTGGCGATCGATTCGACCACCTGGCGGTCGAGCTCGGAGAATTCGCCATGCTCCTGCTGGAGAAGCTCCTCCATGTAGCGCATGCGGTAGCGGCCAAGCTCGGCGCGGCTGATACGGGCGCCGACTGGCAGGTCCGGATGGTCGGCATGGATGCGGTCGGCAAGGCTGGGGCGCAGGGTGTCGATGCGGACAAGATCGCGCTTGCGGAATTTCCGCCCCGAGATCGCCGACGGCTTTTTCTTCGGCTTGGCGTGTGGTGCGCCTGGAGCTGATGGCTCCGAGTCCGGCACTTCGGGCACCTCGGAGTGCTCGTCCGAACCATGCTCGGCCTCATGCTCGCCGATGGTCGGCGCCTCGAAATATTCGCCGCCGCCATCGTTCTGGTTTTCTGCCGGCTGCTCCGGCGTTTTCGGGACGGTGCTCATGGTGCGGGCTCCTGCGGGTGGTGCTCAGCTTGACGATACGCCTATGCCGCAACATGGCCAGCATCGCGACGGTTTTCGCATGCCGTACAAGTTCTTGTGATCGATCTGAAGGGGCGGTGATTGGCAGGCTCATCGATGGCCGAAGCATCCCAGACTTCGTCATCCACGGGCGGAGCGGGAGCGAAGCGGACGCGCAGACCCGAGGATCCATGCCGTGATCTTGGCTGAGGAGTGGAGCGGAGCAGAATTCAGCACCGCGGCAGCGCTCCGAAGTCGCGGCATGGATCCTCGGGTCTGCGCTGCGTCGCTTTGCTCCTTGCTCCGCCCGTGGATGACGAAGCGATGGGCGTTGCCGCCAATCGCCAGGGCATGCGGTTCGGCACCTACGGAGGATAGCTTCTGAGTACGGTTGGCGACGGCAACAAAAAACCCGCCTCGCGGCGGGTTACTCGTCCAGTAGGTCAGATGGCGCAAACCAGCACCATATCCGAATCTATAGCACAATTGCCCTCACCGGGCAATCCGTTGGCGGGCAGCCGGGCCCGTATTCGGGCTGCGGCCCTTCGCAGGCTCAGGGCGTTCGTCGCTCAAAAAGCCAAGCAATTGGCTTTTTGTCCGCTGCGCGGACCCCTCCTCACTGCTGCTCGGCGAACATCAGCCTGGTTTTGGTGTCGGCCATAGCAGGCGCCAGGCTGCGCTGGATCAGCGCCTCGACATGGTCGTTGCGCTGGCGAGCGCTGTCGGCGCCCATCACCACGACGATCAGCTGGCGGCCGTCGGCGTCGTAGGAGGTGACGATGTTGAAGCCGGAGGCCCTGATGTAGCCGGTCTTGATGCCGTTGACGCCGCGCACGCGGCCGAGCATGTCGTTGTGGCCACGCACCAGCCTGCCGCGGAACATGAAATCGCTTTCGGAGAAATAGTGGAACTGCTGCGGGAAGCGGGAATGCAGCGCCATGCCGAGCACCGCCATGTCGCGCGCCGAGCTGTGCTGGTCGTCGTCGGGCAGGCCCGACGCGTTGCGGAACACGGTGCTGGTCATGCCGAGCTGGCGCGCCTTGGCGGTCATCATGGCGGCGAACTGCTCCTCCGAGCCGCCGAGATATTCGCCGACCGCCACCGCCACGTCATTGGCCGACTTGACGACAATGGCGCGGATCGCCGAATCGACATCGATGGTCTCGCCGCGCCGGAAGCGCATCTTTGTCGGCGGCTGCGAGGCGGCATGGTCCGACACCGGGATCTGCGTCTCCTTGGTGACGCGGCCGGACTCCAGCGCCTCGAACAGCAAATAGAGCGTCATCATCTTGGTCAGCGAGGCCGGATAGCGCTGCGCCGTCGAGTTGACCTCGAACAGCTGCTTGCCGGTCCTGGCGTCGACGACGATGGCGGCATATTTCTGCGGCGGCGCCGGCACCGCCAGCACCGCGTCCGGCGGCGTCACGGTCGTGCAGCCGGCAAGCAGCAGCAACAGGCCAAGGGCCGCAAAAAGTCTCTGGACGAGCGGAAGTGGACGCGGGTTGGACAAGGGCAAGTCTGTTCTGGTCATGCTGTTGCTGAGATGAGGCGAAGCTAACGTAACGCGCCAGCTGCGTCCAACTGGTTAATGGCGGTCTCAGGGCAATTCCCCTGGTTTTGAACGGCGCCAACGGACCCTAGCCACATCTTCCGGATGTCTGCGCTGCCCCTCACCCCTACCCTCTCCCCGTGAGGTACGGGGAGAGGGGGTCGCTGGCGCTGGAGCTTCTCCCTTCTCCCCGTTCTTCACGGGGAGAAGGTGCTGGCAGGCGAATGAGGGGCAGCGCCGACTTGGGATAGTGGTGCGCCCCTATCGAGCAGCCGCCCCGAAATCGCCCGTTTCCTGTCTTCCCTTGCCAAAACCGCGCTTCCTGTGGGAAGGGGCGTGGCATCTGTCGGCTTTTGGGGGGCTTGGGCATGACGAACATCGGGGTTGGCGGCGCTGCGCCGTCGCTTATCAAGGCATCACTCAGCCGCACCGGCAAATGGGCCGGCAGCATCGCCTTTGTCGGGGGTGCTGCTTCCGACATCCTCAATCCGCTGGCGCCATTCGCCGCCTATATCGCGCTGGTCGCCTCGGTGGCGGCGGTCATCATCGCCATTGCCATCGTGCTCAGGCTGGTGCTGGCGGCCAAGGCACTGCCAGCCTTGATTTTCGCCACCAGCGGCGCCGCCGTCGCCGGCGGCGTCTACGGCCTGCAACAGCAGACCAATTCGCAGAACGGGGTGATCGCCAGCCTGGTGCCAGCCATCGCCGGGCTGCAGCAATCGATGGGCATCGTCTCGGAGAAGGTGGCCAGGATCGAGCAGACCGTGACGCAGACGCAAAAGTCGGTCGAAGCGGTCAAGCAGTCGACCGACACGGTGGCGAAGAAGACCGACGAGATCGCCTCGGCCCAGCAGCAGCAGACGCAGCAGACGGCGCAGGTGCAGAAAACCGCCGAAGAGGTGAAGAAGCAGACCAAGACGCTGGCCGCCGGCCAGGCGCAGCAACAGGCCCAGACCGAGAAGCTGCAGGCGACGACCGAGCAGATCGCCGCCTCGATCGACACAATAGCCAAGGGGTTTGCCGCCCTTGCCGCGCAAGGCGGGGCGATCGCCGAGCCGAAGCGGCCGGACGAGTTCTATCACAACGCCCGAGTCTACGAACTGTCGGGCGACATGCTCAATGCACGGCGCTCCTACCTCGCCTTTGCCGGCTTCGATGTCGATGCCATCGATCCCTACACGCGCTTTGCCACGCTGCTCAGGGTCCAGGACGGCAAGGCCGGCGCCCGCGAGGTGTTCGGCGCCCTTTCCGACAAGGGCAAGGCGCTGTCGATCAAGCTCGTGCATATCCTGCAGTTCGACGACGCCCAGCGCCTCGACAAGCTCAACGCCTTCATCGCGGCCAATCCGGATTTCGCGCCGGCGCATTTCCTGCTGGCGCAGGAGTTTTCGGAAGACCGCCTCGGCGCCCAGACGCTGGCCGACAAGCGCAACGAGGCCAAGGCGCTGACCAAGTTCGTATCCTACGAAAAGGACGGCGGGCTGCTCAAATATTTCGTCGACCAGACCCAGCTCGCCGACTGGCTGGACCGCAGCCGCAGCCGGCTGGCAGCACTCGGCGACGTGCTCGATCCCTCCCGCTTCGTGCCGACGCTGACGCCGATGCGCTCGAACCAGGGCTGGTCGATCACCATCTCGCTGCCCGAGCCGGCGACCGGCATCTCCTGGCGCATGGGCGACAGCGGCCCGTTCAGCGACACCGGCTTCCTGGCGCTCAACGACCAGAGGACGGGCAAGCCGATGCCCAATCCGAGTTTCGAGCTGCCTAGCAGCACCGTGGGCAGCACTATCGCCGTCAAATATCTCGACATCAGGGGGCGCGAGACCGGCCCGTTCGACATCCGCTTCGACCCGGAGGCAGCACTCCAGCAAGGCGACAAGCAGATCCTCGACCAGTTCTGGACCTCGTGGATCGCCTTCGACTCCGGCGGCAATCGCGGCCTGGTCTATTTCACCCAGATGCTGTCCTACCGCTGCGCCATCAAGGAGGTGCATTACAGCCTGAACGGCGCCGCGCTCGACAAGTCGTTCGAGATACCGCCCTGCGACAAGAAAGACCCCTACGCCATCCCTTACGAGGCCAAGGGCTACATCAAGGTTGCCGACAGCGTGACGTCGATGTCGGTGCAGGTCACCTATACCGACGGCTCCAAATCGCCGGTGCGGGAATACAAGCGGCAGTAGGGTGGCGGCCACCCGCCCTTTTGTGGGCGAGGTGGGGCTGATGCAAAATGCCTTACGCGGTGCTTGCGCAAGCCGCGCCGAACGGGTTCTTGTTCCGCCCATCAGAATCGGATGAGAGCGCATGACTATCCGCACGATCAAGGCAAAGGGCATTTCGGTCTCGCTCGACCTCGCGGTCGGCCACATCGCCGACATGGTCGTCGACAGCGACGGGCGGCAGCTCAAGCCGCTGCATCGCGCGCCGTGGATCGACGAGCCGCGCGAGACGCTGCCGAAGGACCTTCCCGAGGGCACCGTCCGCCTGTCCGGCGACTTCCTCTGCGCGCCGTTTTCGCGCAGCGATGTCGAGGAGGCGCCGCTGCATGGCTGGCCGGGCAACAGCGCCTGGGATGTCGTCGACAGCGCCGCGACGGGCGATGGCTGGCGGGCTGTCTTCCGGTTGCGGCACAAGGTGATGGGGGCGACGGTCGACAAGATCCTGACGCTGCGCGACGGCCATCCCTTCCTCTACCAGGAGCATGTGTTTTCCGGCGGCCATGGCGCGATCTCGGTCGCCCACCATCCGATGACGGCGATGACGGGCGGCGGCAGGCTGGCCTTTTCGCCAAAGCGGTTCGCCGCAACGCTGGACGATCCGCTGGAGCCGGATCCCGCACGCGGCCGCTTCATGCTGGCCTATCCGGCGCGGTCCACCGATCTCAGCCATTTCCCCGCCGCCGGCGGCGGCACGCTCGACCTGACGCAGTACCGCATGGACGACCTGCGCGAGGATTTCGTCACGCTGGTGGAGGCCGATCATGGCGGGCCGGGCTGGACGGCACTGGCGCGCCAGGCCGAAGGCGACCTGGTGCTGGTGCTGAAGAACCCGGCCGAACTGCCGATCACCATGCTGTGGCTCAGCAATGGCGGGCGCGACTACGCGCCGTGGAGCGGCCGCCATCGCGGTGTGCTCGGCATCGAGGATGGCCGCGCGTCCGTCGGCCATGGCGCCTCGATCGGCGACAACTGGCTGAAGCGCCAAGGCGTGGCAACCGCCTTTGCGCTCGGCGAGGGCCTCAGCGTTTCCTTTCGCCATGTCATCGGCGCCATGCCGCTCTCCGGCGGAGAGCCGCCGCAGGCGGTCACCACGGTGAACGGCCGCATGCGGCTGGCCGGCGGCTCGACCTGGGAGGTTCCCTTCGACAGCGATTTCCTGCGCATCGGCCAGCCTGTTCCAGGCTGAGTGCGCGGCATCAATGCGGATTTGAAATTTCCGCCGACTGCCGCCAAGATATGGCCGAAATCATCATGCGGAACATGGTGGATTTGAAGCTCCTGCCAGAGAGAGGCTCTCATGTCCGAAATCGCCCATCTCGCCGCCACCATCTTCAAGCGCGCCGGCAAGGTGCGGCGCTTCGTCGTCGCCATTGCCGGTCCGCCCGGCGCCGGCAAGTCGACATTGTCGGCAAGCCTGCATGACCTGCTGCCGGAAGGCGCGGTGGAAGTGGTGCCGATGGACGGCTTCCATTACGACGACGTCGTGCTCGAGCGGCGTGGCCTGCGCGCGCGCAAGGGGGCGCCGGAAACCTTCGACTTTGCCGGCTTCGAAACCTTGCTGAAGCGGATCCGCGCCGGTGAACCCGATATCGCCATCCCGGTTTTCGACCGCACCATGGAACTGTCGCGCGCCGCCGCCTCGATCGTCGCCACCAAGACCAAGTTCATCCTGGTCGAGGGCAATTACCTGCTACTCGACGAGGAGCCATGGTCGCGGCTGGCGCCGCTGTTCGATTTTTCGATCTTCGTCGACGTGCCGCGCGACGAGCTCGAGCGCCGCCTGCTCGAGCGCTGGCACGGTCATGGCCGCTCCGACGCGGATGCCCGCGCCTGGATCGCCTCCAACGACATGCCCAACATCGACCGGGTGCTTGCCCGCCGTCGGACCGCCGACCTGGTGATCGGCGTTTCGGCTTGATTCTAAGGATTCTTCGACGGGAACCTTAAGACTTTCAATCCGTTATCCCCCAGGCAATTCTGCCAGAAGAGGGATTCCATCCGATGGCACAAAAGGCAAGAAAACCCGCGCCCGCCAAGGGCAAGGCAACCCAATCGAAGGCAGGCGCCGGTCCGGCGATCGCCGAGCGTTCCAAGGACGCCAAGCCGTCTTTCGGCAAGGCGCCGCCGAAGAAAGTGGTGCCTGCCGCGGCGAAGACCGCGCCGAAGGCCACAAAGCCGAAAAAGCCGGCAAGCGCCGACAACTCGGTGTCCGGCAGCGCTATGCGCACGGTCAAAGCGGCGGCCAATGTAGCGGCAGGCGCGGTTGTCATCGCAGCCAGAGGCACCGCATCGCTTGCGGCCTCGGTCATGGGCAAGGGCGGCTCGAAAGCCAAGGCGAAGGCGAAGTAGCCGCGTTCTGTCGAGGGCCTGGATTCATCCCTTCGCCGGGATGGTCAGGCCCTTTTGCACGGCTGGCCTGGCAAGGCCGCGTTCCAGCCATGTCCCGACATTGCCGAAATCATCGAAGCCGACGAGTTCGCGCGCTTCGTAGAAGCCGATAAGGTTACGCACCCAGCCGAGCAGCGAGATGTCGGCGATGGTGAAGTCATTGTCCATGATCCACTTGCGGCCTTTCAGCCGGCCGTCGAGCACACCGATCAGCCGCCGCGATTCATCGCGATAGCGCTCCAGCGGGCGCTTGTCGGCAATTTCGCGGCCGGCGAATTTGTGGAAGAAGCCGACCTGGCCGAACATCGGCCCGACCGAGGCCATCTGGAAGAACACCCACTGGATTGTCTCGTAGCGCCGTGCCGCGTCCACCGGCATGAGCAGGCCGGTCTTTTCGGCGAGGTAGAGCAGGATGGCGCCGGATTCGAACAGGCCGATCGGCTTGCCGTCCGGACCGTTCGGATCGATGATCGCCGGTATCTTGCCGTTGGGGTTTAGCGACAGGAATTCCGGTGTCCAGCTCTCGTTCTTGCCGATGTTGACCAGATGCGGCTCGTAGGGCAGCCCGAGCTCTTCCAGGGCGATCGATATCTTCACCCCGTTGGGCGTCGTGGCCGAATAGAGCTGGATCTGGTCCGGATGCCTGGCTGGCCAGCGCGTTGCGATCGGAAAGGCGGACAGGTCGGCCATGGAAAACTCCTGAACGGGGATTGGCGCTGGGCAGCGCTGGCAAGAATTAGGCGGACGACCACTTCTGATCAATATGGCGGCGACAGTGTCGCACGGACAGTCAATGGAAACAGCCCGGGATCAAACCGCCTTGAAGGCCAGCACCGCGTTGGTGCCGCCGAACGCGAAGCCGTTGCTGATCGCGGTGCGCACCTTGCGTTCACGCGCCACATTCGGCGTGACGTCGAGGTCGCAATCCGGGTCGGCTTCGCGGAAATTGGCCGTCGGCGGCACGATGCCTTCGCGGATCGCCATCACGCAGGCGATCATCTCCAGCGCGCCCGATGCGCCAAGGCAATGGGCATGCATGGATTTGGTCGA
Organism: Mesorhizobium sp. CNPSo 4670; assembly: GCF_057784235.1. Lineage (NCBI taxonomy): Bacteria > Pseudomonadati > Pseudomonadota > Alphaproteobacteria > Hyphomicrobiales > Phyllobacteriaceae > Mesorhizobium > Mesorhizobium sp. CNPSo 4670. Next base: position 133,525 of record NZ_JBWJFQ010000011.1, read on the forward strand.
CGACACCGACAGTCCGTAGGCATGGTCGCCGAAGACGCGCTTGATCGCCGCCGTCTCGATCTGGTCGTTGGCCTTGGTGCCGGTGCCATGGGCATTGAGATAGTCGACATCCTCGGGATTGAACCCGGCGTCGGCCAGGCAGGCGCGCATGGCGGCCGTCGGCCCTTCGATGGTTGGCGCGACGATGTCGGACGCGTCGGCGGAAAGGCCGGCGCCGGCAATTTCGGCAAGGATGGTGGCGCCGCGCGCCATGGCATGTTCGTAGCTCTCCAGCACGGCCATGCCGGCGCCCTCGCCGAGCGACAGGCCCTGGCGATCGGCCGAGAATGGCCGGCAGGTGTCGGGCGCCAGCACCCGCAACGCTTCCCAGCCCTTCAGGATGCCCCAGACCAGCGGCGCATCGGTGCCGCCGGCGACCATCACGTCGGCGCGGCCGAGCCTGATCTGGTCGACGGCCGAGGCGATGGCATGGTTGGACGACGAGCAAGCGGAGGTGACCCCGAAAACCGGACCGCGCAGGCCGAGGCTCATGCTGACCTGGCCGGAGGCCGCGCTGGGCATCACTTTCGGCACGGTGAAGATGCCGGCGCGGTTCTTGCCCTCGACCAGGATGGCGCGATAGTTTTCCTCGATCGCTTCCCAGCCGCAGACACCGACGCCGACGACGGTGCCCATTCGGTAGGTGGTGGCTTCGTCCGAAACCAGACCGGCCTGCTGCATCGCCTCCCTGGCCGCGATCACCGCCAGCAGGCTGAAACGGTCCATCGACACCAATTGCTTGCGGTCGATGCCGTGATCGGGAAGCGTTTTGATTTCGCAACCGACCTTGACCTTCAGATCATGCAACTGAGGACTGCTGATCTGGCCGATGGCCGAGCGGCCGGCGCGCATTTCATTCCAGATCGCGGGCGCGTTGGTGCCAAGCCCGCAAATACCGCCCATGCCGGTGATGACAACGCGCTGCCGCATTCAGGTCAGGCTTTTTTCGCGATCAGCGCGCGAACAGCTTCCACCATGTCGCCGACATTCTTCAGATTGCTCCAGGCATCGACCGTGTTCATCTCGATCTCGATGCCATAATCTTCCTCGAGATCGAAGATGATCTCCGTCAGCTCGAGCGAATGGATACCAAGCGAGGTCAATTCAGTGTTGGTCGTGATTTCTTCGCCGCCCGGCTCGGCATGAGCCTTGATCTTCGCGATGATATCCGTTGCCAGCTGGTCGGCCATTCGGTTTCTTCCCCACTATGTCGCGTTTCCCGACGCCAATTGAGCAGCGCCCCTTTTTCTCCCGGTATCAAGCCGCCGTCTTCGCTCTATACCCCCGCCAAGCGCTGCATGACCGTACCAAGGTGGTTCCCTCTATAGAAACCGAAACGTTGTCAAGCAACAAGCTATATCAGGCCATGCATCGACAAAGGCGCCGGAGTGCTTAACGTGCTGGCATGGATAAGATCGAACATGGCAGGATTTCGACGCAGCGCGCCGCGGGCGCGGCGCGGCTTTCGTGTGCTGTCGTCGACGGTCGCACGCGGCTGCGGCGCCTCTATCAGGACGGTGCGGCCAAGATAAGGATGCCGGCGGTATCGGCCGATCCGCTCGAAGCGGTGCTGATCAACACCGCTGGCGGGATGACCGGCGGCGACCGTCTCGCCTGGGATGGAGATGTCGGCGCGGCGGCCTCGGCGTCGATCACGACCCAGGCCTGCGAGAAAATCTATCGGGCAGCATCCGACCGTGCCGAGGTGCGGGTCAAATTGTCGGTCGGTGAAAACGGTCGCATCGCCTGGCTGCCGCAGGAAACCATTGTCTTCGACCATGCGGCGTTTGCCCGCACGCTCGACGTCGAGCTTGCGGTAGGGGCCGAGGCGCTGGTGCTGGAGGCCACCGTCTTTGGCCGCCTGGCCATGGGCGAACAAGTCAGCCTAGGCAATTTCCATGACCGCTGGCGCGTCCGCCAGGACCGCGAACTCATTCATGCCGAGGATTTCCGCATCGGACCCGATATTGCGGCCACGCTCGACCGCCCGGCGATTGCCGGTGGCGCGGTCGCGATGGCGACGCTGCTACTGGTGTCGCCGCGGGCCGAGGCCCTGCTCGACCGGTTCTGGGGATCGTCGGCGACCAGGGCAGCGCCAGTGCCTGGAGCGTGAGGAAATCTGGCAAGCTTCTTGCGAGGCTCTACGCCGGGGACGGCTATCGGCTCCGCCAGCGGCTGGTTCCGCTGGTCGAATTGCTCAACGGCAAGGCTGGGTTGCCCAAATTATGGTCACTGTAAGTCTGTCTGTGCCAGTCCAGGGAAGCGCATGAACCTGACGCCGAGGGAAAAGGACAAGCTGCTGATCGCCATGGCGGCGATCGTGGCGCGCAAGCGACTCGAACGCGGCGTCAAGCTCAATCATCCGGAAGCGATCGCGCTGATCACCGATTTCGTCGTCGAGGGCGCCCGCGACGGCCGCCCGGTGGCTGAATTGATGGAGGCCGGCGCCTATGTCGTCACGCGCGCGCAGGTGATGCAAGGCATCGCCGAGATGATCCATGACGTGCAGGTCGAGGCGACATTCCCCGACGGCACCAAGCTGGTGACCGTGCACGAACCCATCAGGTGAGGTGAGAAAAGATGCTTGAGCTGCGTCCCAATTGCGAATGCTGTGACAAGGACCTGCCGCCGGAGGCGGCGGACGCGCTGATCTGCACCTTCGAGTGCACCTTTTGCGCCGACTGCGTGGAACACATCTTGGGCGGCACCTGCCCCAATTGCGGCGGCAATTTTTCGGCGCGGCCGATCCGCCCGCCGTCGATGCTGAAGAAATATCCCGCCTCGACCAAGCGCGTTCTCAAAGCTGAAGGGTGCGGGCCCCGCAAGGCCGCGTGACACCACCTCGCAAACGAAAAGCAAATAGAATGATGTCCGCCAAACGCCTGTGCCTGTCGGCGATCCTGCTGCTGGCAGCAGTCACGCCGGCCTATGCCCATGTCGGCATCGGCACGACCTCCTCCTTCATGGCCGGCTTCATGCACCCGCTCTCCGGGCTCGATCACATGACGGTGATGATCGCGGTCGGCCTGTGCGCGGCGCTCAAGGGCGGCAAGGCAGTCTGGGCCTGGCCGGCGGCTTTTGTCGGCGTGATGCTGGTCGGCGGCGGGCTGGGCACGCTGCATATGCCGTTGCCGTTCGTCGAACCCGGCATATTGGCGTCCGTCGTGGCGCTCGGGCTGCTGGTGGCGCTGGCAGTCGATCTGCCGGTCTCGGCCGGCGTCGCCATCATTGGCCTGTTCGCGCTGTTCCACGGCCATGCGCATGGCACCGAGGTGCCGGAAAATGCCGGCGGGCTCGAATATATGGCCGGCTTTGCCATCGCCACGGCTCTGCTGCATGCCACCGGCATCGCTGCCGGGCTCGGGTTTGGCGTCAGGTTCCGTGGGCTGGCCCGCGCCGCCGGCGCGGCCTGCGCGGCGGTCGGTGTCGGCCTCGTCTTCGGCGTGTTGTGAGGCACGATGATCCCGGGCGAAATCATCACCAAGGACGGCGACATCGAACTGAACAAGGGGCTGCCCGCCGTCACCCTGAAAGTGGCCAACAGCGGCGACCGGCCGATCCAGGTCGGCAGCCACTATCATTTCTTCGAAACCAATGAGGGGCTGAGATTCGACCGCGAGCGAGCGCGCGGCATGCGCCTGGACATCGCCGCCGGCACGGCCATGCGCTTCGAGCCTGGCCAGGAGCGTGACGTGACGCTGGTGCCGCTCGGCGGCAAGCGCGAGGTCTACGGATTTCAGCAGAAGGTGATGGGCAGGCTGTGAGATCGATGGCGTCTCATGCATGTCGCCCAAGAGTAATTCGCGCTTTCGACTCAGTCCGACGGCTTGGCCGCAGCGTAGATGACGATCTTTCCAGGATTGTCGAATTCGACGGCCAGAACATCCTGCGCAAGCACGCGCCGCGACTCGATGGCGTTGAACAGCAGCGCGTTGGCCTCGATCTCCTTGCGCAGCTCCGCAATGTCGTCCTGATGCTGTTTGACCTTGCTCTCGATCACCGGCGGCGGGCCGCCTTCGCTGCGCGTCGCGTCGGTGAGGAGCACGATCTCGACCTTGTCGAGCTTGGACGTCTTGCGCACCGTGCCAATGTTTTCCTGCGTCCGGTCGATCGCCGTGTTGACGTTCCGGGCTTCGGCGGTGGCACTGGCCTCTTCCTGCTTGACCTCCGAGCCGACGATACGGTTGACGGTCTCCGGGCTTTCCAGGCCCTGCGCTTTCAGCGCGGCGTGGGGGAGGCTCGCCGACAGAAAAGCAGTCGCTGCAATGGCATGCAGCCATCGGGCGTCGGGCAAGGTGGTGATGGCCATCGCTCGCTTTCGAGATTTGTTTCGATACTCAAAAGGCGAAACGAATCCAGCCCTGCCGAGGTTCCTTTCCCTCTGCAGCCGGCGGGCCGGACTTCGGCCCGCCGCGCTGCGTCATCAACTCGCCTTCTTGGTGATCAGGGTCAGCGCGCCATTGGGCTGCATGCTGGCGGCGACGACCTGAGCCGAGCTAAGCCCCTTGGCTTCAAGCGCGGACTTGACCTTAGGCGTGGCGTCGATCGAGCTGCGCAATTTCTGCAGGCCGGCGTCGCCACGCTGGGCGATCACCTGGTTGACCTGCGTCTGGGTGTCCTTTGGCAGCTGCGTGATGTCGACGATGTTGACGCTCTGGATCGTCGGAACGGACGGCTGAGCCTTGGGCGCGGCCGGGGCAGGCGTGGTCGGCGCCGGAGCGGGCTGTTGCGCGGGTTGCTGCTGGGCACTGGCGGCGCCCGCCAGCATCAGCGTGGCGGCGGCTGCAATCAATATCGTCTTGCGCATGGATTATCCTTCCATCGATTTGGCAAACGGTCGGTTTGGGGTGACGCCCTAACCTCAACCGTCAAATCGGATCAGAAGGTGTCGGCCAGCGGGTCATTGCGTGACCATTGGATGGCGACAATGTGCAGACAGGCTTCAATCAAATCACATTTCGGCAAACCACATTTCGGGAGCAATCGCTGATGGCCAGAGTTACCCGCGCCGCCTATGCGCAGATGTATGGCCCGACCGTCGGCGACCGCGTGCGGCTTGCCGACACCGAACTGTTCATCGAGGTCGAGAGAGATCTCACCACCCATGGCGAGGAAGTAAAATTCGGCGGCGGCAAGGTGATCCGCGACGGCATGGGCCAGAGTCAGGTGTCACGGGCGCAAGGCGCGGTCGACACCGTCATCACCAACGCGCTGGTGGTCGATGCCAGCGCCGGCATCTTCAAGGCCGATATCGGCCTGCGCGACGGGCGCATCGCGGCAATAGGCAAGGCCGGCAATCCGGACATGCAGAATGGCGTCGCCATCATCATCGGCCCGGGCACCGAGGTCATTGCTGGCGAGGGCAAGATCCTGACCGCCGGCGGTTTCGACGCGCATATCCATTTCATCTGCCCACAGCAGATCGAGGAAGCGTTGATGAGCGGCATCACCACCATGCTCGGCGGCGGCACCGGCCCGGCGCATGGCACACTGGCCACCACCTGCACGCCGGGGCCATGGCACATGGCCCGCATGATCCAGTCCTTCGACGCCTTCCCGATGAACATCGGCCTGTCGGGCAAGGGCAACGCTTCCCTGCCCGCTGCACTCGAGGAAATGGTGCTGGGCGGCGCCTGTTCGCTGAAGCTGCACGAGGACTGGGGCACGACGCCGGCGGCCATCGACTGCTGCCTGTCGGTCGCCGACGATTACGACGTGCAGGTGATGATCCATACCGACACGCTGAACGAATCCGGCTTCGTCGAGAACACGGTGGCGGCGATCAAGGGCCGCACCATTCATGCCTTCCACACCGAGGGCGCCGGCGGCGGCCATGCGCCTGATATCATCAAGGTCTGCGGGCTGCCCAACGTCATTCCGTCCTCGACCAATCCGACCCGGCCCTACACAGTCAATACGCTCTCCGAGCATCTCGACATGCTGATGGTCTGCCATCATCTGTCGCCGTCAATCCCCGAGGACATCGCCTTTGCCGAAAGCCGCATCCGCAAGGAGACGATCGCGGCGGAAGACATCCTGCACGACATCGGCGCGTTCTCGATCATCTCGTCGGACAGCCAGGCCATGGGTCGCGTCGGCGAGGTGGCGATCCGCACCTGGCAGACCGCCGACAAGATGAAGCGCCAGCGCGGCGCGCTGCCGCAGGAGACCGGCAACAACGACAATTTCCGCGTCCGCCGCTACATCGCCAAATACACCATCAATCCGGCCATCGCGCATGGGCTGTCCAGGGACATCGGCTCGATCGCGGTCGGCAAGCGCGCCGACCTGGTGCTGTGGAACCCGGCCTTCTTCGGCGTCAAGCCGGACATGGTGCTGATCGGCGGCATGATCACTGCTGCCCCAATGGGCGACCCCAACGCCTCGATCCCGACGCCGCAGCCGATGCACTACCGACCGATGTTCGGCGCGTATGGCAAGGCCAGGACGAACTCGTCGGTGACCTTCGTCTCCAAGGCGGCGCTCGAGTCGGGGCTGCATGGCAGGCTCGGTGTCGACAAGCAGTTCGTCGCCGTCGAGAACACCCGTGGCGGCATCGGCAAGCATTCGATGGTGCTCAACGACGCCATGCCGCATGTCGAGGTCGATCCGGAAACCTACGAGGTCCGCGCCGACGGCGAGCTGCTGACCTGCGAGCCGGCGACAGTGCTGCCGATGGCGCAGCGGTATTTTCTGTTTTAGGGTCATGGTCTGCAACGAATCTGGACCCCGCCATGGACGAGCAAAAGAAGGCAGCCCTGATTTCAAGGATGGGTCCGTTGGAAGCCTATAACGGTGGCGCTGCTCCACGCGTCATGCCGCTGATTACGCTGGAGCAATATTTTGACGGAGCCGAAGGGGAAGCGGGTTTACTGTGCAATAGTCACGTTGCTCCCGACAATGATACGATCCTGGCGATTTTCAAGTCGATACGCGACCGACCCGAGGTCCATGACATCAGGATAGCGATTACCCAATGCGATGATGGAGAATGGCCGTTCTCGGACAAGGTCGTTGTCGTCACACGAGCCAGCGAAGAAGATGTGATTAGTTGGCTGCCGTCTGGCTTTGAGCCGGACGAGACCTGGGAGGGAGATGTCGACCATCTGCCTGCGGAGAAGATCGAGCTTCCGTCCGACTATAGGAAGCTGTGGCTTTGGTACGATTGAGGCCGCAACTGCTGGAGTGCATAGAGTCGACCTATGGCCACCGAAATCGCTTCCGCCCACGACATCTTCCCGCATATCCGCATCGTCATGGGCATGGTGATCGGGCTTGGCGTCGCCCGCCTGCTGTCGGGGGTGGCGCGCATCGTCCAACATCCCGGCCAATACCGGCTCTATCCCGTGCATCTGGCCTGGGTCGCTTCGGTGCTCCTGATGCTGGTGCATTTCTGGTGGTGGGAATTCGGCCTCTACACCATCGAGACGTGGACCTTCGGCAAGTACCTGTTCATCATCTTCTACGCGATCACGCTGTTCCTGCTCTGCGCGTTTCTGTTTCCGGATTCGATGCTGGACTACACCAGCTACGAGGATTTTTTCTATTCGCGTCGGGCCTGGTCCTTCGGCCTGCTGGCGGCGACCTATCTGCTCGACGTGATCGATACGCTGCTGAAGGGACCGGAGCATTTTGCCCGCTTCGGCAACGAATATCTGTTCCGCACGCCGGTCTTCGTCGCGCTGTGCATTGCCGCGATCCTGGTGCGCGACCGCCGCTTCCACATCGCCTTTGTCGCGGCCGCACTCGTCTATCAGATTTCGTTCATCCTGCGGCTCTTCGACACGATTGTCTGACTACAGCGCCGCGCGTCTTTCCGACGCGCAAAGGACGCTGTAGCACTTTTACAGGTGCCCATTGGGATGGCGTTCGGGTTCATCTAAGCTGCTCGGGAAAGGCAGGTTTGCGCATGTACAAGGCCGTCGGATCGCGTGGATCCCGGGTCAGCCGCGTTCTCTGGATGCTCGAGGAGCTCGGGCAGCCTTATGAATTCGTCGAGGTCAAGCTGCGCTCGCCGGAAGCCTATGCGCTCAACCCCTCGGGCAAGGTGCCGATCCTGATCGACGGCGAGCTGACGGTGACGGATTCGGCGGCGATCTGCGTCTATCTCGCCGACAAGCACGCGGACAAGGGCATGGGGGCCAATCCGGGCGTTGCCGGCCGCGCCGAGATGGATTCCTGGATGCATTTTGCCCAGAGCGAGTTTGAAGCGCCGTTGTGGAACAAGCTGCGCCATCGCTTCCTGCTGCCGAAGGAGGTGCGGGTCGATGTCGGCCCCGCTGCGGCTTACGACTTCGCCTCCGAGCTCAAGGCGCTGGACCGGCGGCTGGGCGACAGGCCGTTCGCACTGGGCGACCGTTTTTCGGCCGTCGACGTGTTGCTCGGCGATATGGGCGGCTGGGCCCGCGCCGGGCGGTTTCCAATCGAATCCGAGCGCGTCAACGCCTATTTCGACCGCGTGCTGGCGCGGCCCGCCCGTGCGCGGGCACAGGCCAATGGGGGATCCATGAAATGAAGCTCGACATCCGCACCGACTTCACCAAATTTCCCCGCGCCGTCTCGGTGCTGACCGCGGGCGACGCCGGGACCACCGCGCCATCCGGCCGCGCCGTTCTCGCCCATGACGAGCGTCATCTGCGCCGCCGGGCGATCGAACTTGCCGACGGCAGCAAGGTGCTGGTCGACCTGCCCGAGCCCGTCGCCCTGAACGATAGCGACCGGCTGGTGCTGGAGGATGGCCGCCACATCGAGATCATCGCGGCGCCGGAGGACGTCTACGACATCCGCGCTCGCGACGGCGTGCATCTGGCCGAGCTCGCCTGGCATATCGGCAACCGCCATCTCGCCGCGAGCATCGAGGCCGGGCGCATCCTCATCCTGCGCGACCATGTCATCAAGGCGATGCTGGAGGGGCTGGGCGCCACGGTGTCCGACGTCTCCGAGCCGTTCAAGCCGGTGCGCGGCGCCTATTCCGGCCACGGTGGGCACAGCCATGATCACGGCCATGCGCACACCGAGGCACACGCGCACAGCCATGGTGAAGCGCATTCCCACTCGCACAGCGAATCCCATTCCCATTCGCATTCCCATGCCGGCCACCACCACGATCATGAGTGACCAGCCTTCCAACATCGCGCTGCTGCGACTGATGGCGTGGCTATCTCCGGCCTTTCCGGTCGGCGGCTTTTCCTACAGCCATGGTCTGGAACGCGCGGTGCATGACGGGCTGGTTGCCGACGCGAAAACCCTCGCCGGGTGGCTGGAAACGCTGGTCGAGATGGGTTCGGGCTGGAACGACGCCGTGCTGTTCGCCGAGAGCTGGCGCCGCGCGCGCAACGACGGTGATCTCGACGAAATTGCAACACTTGCCGAGGCGCTCGCCGGTTCGCGTGAACGCCACACCGAGGCCATGCTGCAAGGCGCCGCCTTTCTGAAAGCGGCGACAGCCTGGCCCAGCCCCGTGCTGGAGCGCTTACCGGCCGAATGCGCCTATTGTGTCGCCGTCGGCGCCATCGCAGGCGGCCATTCAATTGCGCTTCAGGACGCGCTGTCCGCCTTCCTGCAGGCCTTCTTCTCCAACCTCGTCCAGGCCGCGATCCGGCTCGGCGTCGTCGGCCAGAGCAAGGCCACCGCACTGCTTGCCGGCTTCGAGCCGCTGGCGTTGTCGACAGCCGGCCGCGCGGCGCGCTCGGCATTGGATGATCTCGGCGGCTGCGCCCTTGTCTCCGAAATCATGGCTATGAAGCACGAAACCCAGTATTCGCGGTTGTTCCGTTCATGATTTTTCTCGCCTTCGCGCTATCGTTTGTCCTGCTGCTGATCACGGCGCTGCATGTCTATTGGGGCATTGGCGGCATCTGGCCGGGCAAGGATGCGGCCTCTTGCGCCCACGCCGTCGTCGGCTTTCGCGGCGTCGATGAGATGCCGACACCGTTCGCCAGTTTCGCCGTTGCCGCGTGCCTTGCCCTGGCAACGCTGTGGCCGCTGGCGCTGGAAGGCGTCTTTGCCTCCCCCTTCCCCAGGGAAGGCCTCGCCGCCACCTCGCTGCTCATCGGGCTGGTGTTCCTGGGGCGCGGCATTGCCGGCTTCACGCCATGGTGGCGGCGGCTGGCGCCGGAGCAGCCTTTCGCGCGGCTCGACCTGCGCTACTACTCGCCGCTGTGCCTGTTGATCGGGCTCGGCTTCGCCATCCTCGCCATCACGGAGTTTCCCGCATGACACAGAAAAATGGCCCGCTGCGCGTCGGCATTGGCGGTCCGGTCGGTTCGGGCAAGACGACGCTGACCGAAAAGCTGTGCAAGGCGCTGCGCGACGAATTCTCGATCGCCGTGGTGACCAACGATATCTACACCAAGGAAGACGCCATGATGCTGGCCCGGCTGCAGGCGCTGCCGGAGGATCGCATCATGGGTGTCGAGACCGGTGGCTGCCCGCACACCGCGATCCGCGAGGATGCCTCGATCAACCTGCAGGCGATCGCCGAGATGAACAAGAAATTCCCCGATCTCGACATCGTCTTCATCGAATCCGGCGGCGACAACCTCGCCGCCACCTTCTCGCCTGATCTTGCCGACCTGACGCTCTATGTCATCTCGGTCTGCCAGGGCGAGGAGATCCCGCGCAAGGGTGGGCCGGCGATCACCCGCTCCGATTTCCTGGTCATCAACAAGAGCGATCTGGCGCCCTATGTGAACGTCAATCTCGATGTGATGGAGAGCGACGCCGGCCGCATGCGTGGCAAGCGGCCGTTCGGCTTCACCGACCTGTCGCGCGGCAAGGGACTGCGGGAGGTCATCGACTTCATCCTCGAGCATGGCGGCCTGCGGGCCGGTGCCGCCGCCAGCACGGCCGCATAGGCAACGACATCGGCGTCCGGCGGCGATCTCAACAACGACCTTGGCTCTGCACCAAGCGAAAGCGGTTGCGAGCCTCGACTGGTCGCGGCATTCTCGGCTCTTTCACGGAGTGTCCTCGATGAGCATAGCCCGCCTGCAAAAGGAAACGCTGACCAACCTGCCCTTCTATGAGGAGCGCGTCGATCTCGCCTGCGCCTTTCGCTGGACGGCGCGGCTCAACATGCACGAGGCGGTGGCCAACCATTTCTCGCTGGCGGTCAATGACGACGGCACACAGTTCCTGATGAACCCCAACCAGGTGCATTTCTCGCGCATCAAGGCGAGCGACCTGCTGCTGATCGACGCCAACGATCCGGATACGCTCTCGGGGCCGAATGCGCCCGACCCGACGGCGTGGGGGCTGCATGGCGCGATCCATCGCAATGTCCGCCATGCGCGCTGCGTCATACATGTGCATTCGATCCACGCCACGGTGCTGGCTTCGCTCGCCGACTCTCGCCTGCCGCCGATCGACCAGAACTCGGCGATGTTCTTCAACCGCCATGTCGTCGATGCCCACTATGGCGGGCTGGCCTTCGAGGAGGAGGGCGAACGCTGCTCGCAGCTCCTCGTCGATCCCAAGGTCAAGGTGATGGTGATGGGCAATCACGGCGTGCTGGTCATCGGTGACACGGTCGCCGATGCCTTCAACCGCATGTTCTATTTCGAGCGCGCCGCCGAAACCTACATCAAGGCGCTGTGGACCGGCCGCCCGCTGCGCACGCTGTCCGATGCGATCGCCGAGAAGACGGCAAGCGAGATGGACGACTATCCCGGCCAGGCCGAACGCCACCTCAGCGAGTTGAAGGCGATCCTCGACGAGCAGGAACCGGTCTACCGCAACTGAGCCTCTGAAGGCTAAAGCCCGAGTTCGGTGCGCAATTCCTCGGCGCTGTTGATGACGATGGCACCGGGCGGGCCTTCCATCGGCTTTTCCGGCCAGAAGATCGTCGTCATGCCTGCCGCCAGCCCCGCCATGGCGCCCGGCCAGCTGTCGTCGATCGCTATCGCCTGCGCGGGAGCGACGCCAGCGAGATACGCGGCGCGCAGGAAGGGTTCGGCGTGCGGCTTGCCCTCGCGCACATCGTTGCGGCTGATCGTCTTCATGCCGGGGTAGGTCAGCCCGACCATGCGAAGGTTGGCGTCGACGATCATGCGGTCCGAATTCGACACCACGGCTTGCGCCACGCCCCTTGCCCGCAAGTCGTTGAAGATCTCGATCGCGCCGGGGCGCGGCTGCAAGCGCTCGACCAGCGGCAGATAGTGTTCGTATTTGCGGATGATCCAGTCGTCGAAGGGCAGGTCCAGGCCGAACTCGTCGCGCATCATCTCATAGACCGGCCAGGCGGCGACGCCGAGCACGCGCTCATGCAGGTCGGCCGGCGGGACGAGGCCGACATTGCGCATCGCCGCCACCAAAGCGGCCTCGTGCAGCGGTTCGCTGTCGACCAGCGTGCCGTCCATATCCCAGAAAACCGCTTTCGGCGTCATGCAAGGCTCCTTTTTGCGATCCCTTAAAGGGTTTGCGCGGGGAGATAAACCTTCGCGATCTCACAACGTGCCACCTGTCGGAACCGAAACCGATGGTCTTTGTCCGGCGCGATCCTCGTCGGAGGGGGAAATCTTCGCGCTATGTGCGCCGAGGGTTGCAAGCAATTGCCCTTGAGATTGACAATTGCGCAGCAGCCCGTTCCCTGCAAGAGTAGGAACGGACCGCGCTCATGACCGGCGGTTTCGGGAGGCAGGACGTGAATACCCGGCAGGATGGCGGCAGCAACAGGCTGGACGACGCAGCACGCGCCGGCTGGCTTTATTATGTTGCCGGCAACACGCAGGACCAGATCGCCACCACGCTCGGCATATCGCGGCAGACGGCGCAGCGGCTGGTGTCGCTGGCGGTGTCGGAAGGCTTGATCAAGGTCCGTGTCGACCATCCGATCGCCAACTGCCTCGAGCTGGCGGCGCGGTTGAGATCGCGCTTCGCGTTCGACCTGGTCGAGGTGGTGCCGAGCGATCCCAATTCATCGTCCACCACCATCGGGATTGCCGAGGCGGCCGCGGCCGAGATCGAGCGGCGGCTGCGCTCGCCGACACCGATCGTCATGGCGATCGGCACCGGGCGCACGCTGAAGGCAGCGATCGAACAGCTGCCGCCGATGGAATGCCCACAGCACAAGGTGGTGTCCTTGACCGGCAACATCTCGCCGGACGGTTCGGCCGCCTTCTACAACGTGATCTTCACCATGGCCGACAGGGTCAAGGCGCGATCCTTCCCGATGCCGCTGCCGGTCATCGCCTCTTCGCCGGAGGAGCGCGAGATGCTGCTCAACCAGCCGATGATCCAGCCGACGCTGGCGCTGGCCGCCGAGGCCGACGTCACCTTCATCGGCATTGGCGATCTCGGCCCGAAGGCGCCGCTCTATGAAGACGGTTTCATTTCCGAAAGTGAGCTGAAGGCGCTGCAGAAGGCCGGCGGCATCGCCGAAATCGTCGGCTGGGTATACGATCGCGAAGGCCGCATGATCGAGGGCATCACCAACGATCGGGTGTCGTCGGCTTCGCTGCCATCGCGCGAAAAATCACTGGTGATTGCACTGGCGATGGGCGAACGCAAACTGCCGGGTATCCTGGCGGCCGCCAACCGGCGGCTGATCAACGGCCTCATCACCGACGAGCGGACGGCGGCGGCCCTGCTGGCCAGCGTCTGACCGGGCTGCCGTCGATCGCAGGACGCCGGCGCGACTGATTTCGGATAAAGCCAGCCGGGCTATTGGCCCCGCCCGAAAGGGTCGTTGCCGTCGAGGAAGCCGACGTCACGCTGCAGATGCGGCGACAAATCCCTGATGTCGAGATGCGCCTTCCTTTTTGTCGCGAACCAGCCGAATCCGTCCGCAAGCCACGAAATCCAGCGATGATCTGGGGTGGGAGTGCATTTTTGTTGCGCCATGGTCATGATCGTCAACCTTCGCTATCCTGAACCCGAATGAACGGTTGACACTGAATGTTGGTCTTGCCGACCGGCTTTGCCAATCGAACATCTGTTATGGCCCATAAGGAGGTTTTATGCCTGACCTCAGCTCGCGACAGCTCTCCCAACTCCCGCCGCTGCAAGCGATCAGGGTGTTCGACGCTGTGGCGCGGCATCTTTCCTTCACCAAGGCCGCCGAGGAGCTCGCCATGGCGCAGGCGGCAGTCAGCTATCAGATCAAGGTGCTTGAGGAGAGAGTCGGCACTCCATTGTTCCTGCGGCGGCCGCGGCAGATTGTGCTGACCGAAGCCGGACAGCGCCTTGCCCCGGGTGTCAGCGAAGCCTTTGCCCTACTTGGCCAGGCATACGCCGCGGCGCGTGGCGGCGCCGACGGGCTGCTGTGCGTCACCACGGTGCTGACCTTTGCCTCGAACTGGCTGGCGCACCATCTCGGCTCCTTCCAGATCGCTCATCCTTCCCTTGCCGTTCGGCTCGAGACGTCGAGCCGCCTGACGGATTTTGCTCGCGAGGATGTCGATCTCGCCATCCGTTCGGGCGGCGGCAAATGGCCGGGACTGGAAGCCTACAAGCTGCTCGATGCCGATTTCACGCCGATGCTGAGCCCCAGGCTCGCGGCGAGCATCGGCGGCATCAACGAACCGGCCGACCTGTTGCGGCTGCCGATCCTCGATCCCGGCGACATCTGGTGGACCGAGTGGTTTTCGGCTGCCGGCGTCAACTCGCACGACCTTGCCAAACGGCCCGGCAGCAGCATGGGCGCGCAGGCCTATGAGGCCAATGCAGCCATCGCCGGCCATGGCGTGGCGATCCTGACCCGGGCGCTGTTCAAGGCGGAACTCGCCGACGGCCGCCTGATCCAACCTTTCGACCTGGTTGGCGACGATGGCCACGCCTATTGGCTGGTCTATCCCCAGGCGCGCCGCAACGTGCCGAAGATCCGCGCCTTCCGCGACTGGCTTCTGGCCGAAATCGCCTGCTGACAGGCAAGTCCCGAGGCAAGCAATCCTGCCGACCTTCGGTCCTGTCGCCTTAATACCTGGCGACCGGCAAAGTCGGCTTGGCAATTCCACGCACACATGGTCCGTCGACACCGCCGAGTGCTGCGCTGCAGCATCGAATCCGGCTTGACATAATTGACGTCAAGTGAGTAATTGCTCAAAGCCAAGGCAAATGCTCATCTTGGTTCATGGGAGGAATTTGATGAAACTTCGCACGCTCACCCTGGGCTTGTTGTCGGCCAGCGCTCTTGCCTTCGCCGCACATGCCGAATCCATCACCATCGCCACCGTCAACAATGGCGATATGGTCCGCATGCAGAAGCTGACCGACGACTTCACCAAGGCTAACCCGGACATCAAGCTCAACTGGGTCACGCTCGAAGAAAACGTGCTGCGCGAGCGCGTCACCACCGACATCGCCACCAAGGGCGGCCAGTATGACGTGATGACGATCGGCACCTATGAAGTTCCGATCTGGGCCAAGCAGAGCTGGCTTCTGCCGCTCGACAAGCTCGGCGACGACTATGACGCCAAGGACATCATCCCGGCCATCGCCGGCGGTCTTTCGGTTGACGGCAAGCTCTATGCAGCGCCTTTCTACGGCGAGAGCTCCTTCGTCATGTACCGCAAGGACCTGATGGACAAGGCCGGGCTGAAGATGCCCGACGCGCCGACCTGGGACTTCATCAAGCAGGCCGCCGACAAGATGACCGACCGCGCCAATGGCGTGAACGGCGTCTGCCTGCGCGGCAAGGCCGGCTGGGGCGAGAATATGGCTTTCCTGACCGCCATGTCGAACTCCTTCGGCGCACGCTGGTTCGACGAGAACTGGAAGCCGCAGTTCGACCAGCCCGAATGGAAGAACACCCTGCAGTTCTATGTCGACCTGATGAAGGCCGACGGTCCTGAGGGCGCATCGTCCAACGGCTTCAATGAAAACCTGGCGCTGTTCCAGCAGGGCAAGTGCGGCATGTGGATCGACGCTACGGTCGCCGCATCCTTCGTATCGGACCCGAAGAACTCGACCGTTGCCGACAAGGTCGGTTATGCGCTGGCGCCCGACAATGGCCTGGGCAAGCGCGGCAACTGGCTGTGGGCCTGGTCGCTGGCCATTCCCGCCGGCACGCAGAAGGCAGACGCCGCCGAGAAGTTCGTCTCCTGGGCAACCAGCAAGCACTACGCCGATCTGGTCGCCTCGAAGGAAGGCTGGGCCAATGCTCCTCCCGGCACGCGCTCCTCGCTCTACGCCAATGCCGAGTACCAGAAGGCGGCTCCGTTCGCCAAGATGACGCTGGACTCGATCAATGCCGCCGACCCGACGCATCCGACCGTCAAGCCGGTGCCCTATGTCGGCGTGCAGTTTGTCGCCATCCCTGAGTTCCAGGGCCTTGGCACCACGGTCGGCCAGCTCTTCTCGGCGGCTCTTGCCGGCCAGTCGAGCGTCGACGATGCCTTGAAGCAGGCCCAGGACGCCGCCACCGCGGCAATGACCGAAGGCGGCTATATCAAGTAGGCTCCTCCCGGTGCCGAATGCCGGTCGCCTCCTTGACCGGCAACGGCCGCCCGAGTCCCAGTTCGGGCGGCCGCCTTTAACGACTTTTGAAAATTCAGTCTGACCATTGAAGGGTGACCGTCATGGCTACTCAGCAGACCCGTTCGCTTGCCCGTTTCATGATGGCGCCATCTGTCGTGCTGCTGCTGGTCTGGATGGTTATTCCACTGGCGCTCACGCTGTGGTTCTCCTTCCAGCAGTACAACCCGCTCAACCCGATCCGCGACGGGTTCGTCGGCTTCTCGAACTACGCGCTGTTCTATTCAAACCCGGCCTTCCTGCAATCGATCCTCAACACGCTCACGCTGGTGATCAGCGTGCTGCTGATCACGGTGATCGGCGGCATCTTGCTGGCGCTGCTGATCGATCAGCCGATGTGGGGACAAGGTATTGTCCGCATCCTCGTCATCTCGCCGTTCTTCGTCATGCCGCCGGTGGCCGCATTGGTCTGGAAGAACATGATCATGCACCCGCAATACGGGGTCTTTGCCGACATTGCGCGCTTCTTTGGCGCCCAGCCGATCGACTGGTTCGGGCAGCATCCGATGACGGCGATCATCATCATCGTCGCCTGGCAGTGGCTGCCCTTCGCGACGCTGATCCTCTTGACCGCGCTGCAGTCGCTCGACGGCGAGCAGAAAGAGGCCGCCGAGATGGACGGCGCCGGCTTTATCAGCCGCTTCATCTATCTGACGCTGCCGCACATGTCGCGCGCCATCACCGTCGTCATCCTGATCCAGACGATCTTCCTTTTGTCGGTCTATGCCGAGATCCTCGTCACCACCAATGGTGGCCCTGGATACGCCTCCACCAACCTGCCCTTCCTCGTCTACCAGAAGGCCTTGCTGGAGTTCAAAATTGGCCAGGCATCCGCCGGCGGCATCATCGCTGTCATTCTCGCCAACATCGTTGCCTTCTTCGCCATGCGCGCCGTCGGCAAGAACCTGGACAAGTAAGGGAGGATACGATGGCACGCTCAGTCACCACCCAGCACAAGACAATCGCGACCGTTGCCGCCTGGATCGTCGCGCTGCTGATCTTCTTCCCGATCCTTTATACGATCATCACCTCGTTCAAGTCGGAGCAGGAAGCGATCCAGGGCTTCAACCTGATCCCGTCGGGGACGTTTGAGAGTTACACCGAGGTTCAGGCGCAGAGCGGCTACTTCAAGTTCTTCTTCAATTCGGTGCTGCTCTCGGTCGGCTCGACCATCCTGGCCCTGCTGGTCGCCATTCCGGCGGCATGGTCGATGGCTTTCTCGCCGACCAAACGGACCAAGGACATCCTGATGTGGATGCTGTCCACCAAGATGATGCCGGCGGTCGCCGTGCTGTTCCCGATCTACCTGATCTTCCGCAACTTCGGGCTGCTCGACAGCCGCATCGGCCTGATGGTCATGCTGATGCTGATCAACCTGCCGATCGTGGTGTGGATGCTCTATACCTACTTCCGCGAAATCCCGGGCGAGATCCTGGAAGCGGCGCGCATGGACGGCGCTTCGCTGTGGAACGAGATCGTCTATGTGCTGACGCCGATGGCGGTGCCGGGTATCGCCTCGACCATGCTGTTGAACATCATCCTGGCCTGGAATGAGGCGTTCTGGACGATCCGGCTGACCACAACGGACGCAGCACCCTTGACCGCCTTCATCAGCTCGTTCTCCAGCCCGCAAGGCCTGTTCTGGGCCAAGCTTTCGGCCGCCTCGACACTGGCCATCGCCCCGATCCTGATCATGGGCTGGTTCAGCCAGAAGCAGCTGGTGCGCGGCCTGACATTTGGTGCGGTGAAGTAACAGAAATTGCCTGAAGCAATCCGGCAGAAATAACCCCTCGGGGAGGAAACCATGGGAAACATCACGCTCAAGAACGTCTCCAAGTCCTTTGGATCGACGTCCATCATCCCCGGCCTCGACCTGGTGATCGAAAATGGCGAGTTCGTTGTCTTCGTCGGCCCATCGGGTTGCGGCAAGTCAACTCTGCTGCGCCTGATCGCCGGGCTGGAGGACACCAGTGGCGGCACCATCAACATCGATGGCCGCGACGTCACCGGTGAAGCGCCGGCCAAGCGCAAGCTGGCGATGGTGTTCCAGTCCTACGCGCTTTATCCGCACATGACGGTGGCCAAGAACATCGCCTTCCCGCTGAAGATGGCGGGCGAGGACCAGGCGACCATCGACAAGAAGGTGAAGGATGCGGCGCGCGTCCTGAACCTGACCAACTATCTCGAACGCCGGCCCGGCCAGCTCTCCGGCGGCCAGCGCCAGCGCGTCGCCATCGGCCGTGCCATCGTGCGCCAGCCCTCGGCCTTCCTGTTCGACGAACCGCTGTCCAACCTCGACGCCGCCCTTCGCGGCACCATGCGGCTGGAGATAAGCGAGCTGCACCATCAGCTCAAGACGACGATGATCTACGTCACCCACGACCAGGTCGAAGCCATGACCATGGCTGACAAGATCGTCGTGCTGAACGCCGGCAACATCGAGCAGGTCGGCTCGCCGATGGAACTCTACAAGACGCCGCGCAACCTGTTCGTCGCCGGCTTCATCGGCTCGCCGAAGATGAACCTGATCGAAGGGGCGCCAGCGGCCAAGTACAGCGCCAAGACCATCGGCATCCGTCCCGAGCACATGGAGATCTCGACCACGGCGGGCGAATGGAAGGCCATCGTCGGCGTTGCCGAGCATCTCGGCTCCGACACCTTCCTGCATGTCCAGGCCGATGGCGTCGGTCCGCTGACGGTGCGCGCCGACGGCGAACTCGCCGTCCACCACGGCGACACCATCTACCTGACACCCGACAAGGCCAAGCTGCATCGCTTCGGCGCCGACGGGAAGGCAATGTGAGCATGCGCCTGGCCGGCAAATCCGCGCTGATCACGGGTTCGGCTCGTGGCATCGGCAGAGCCTTCGCTGAAGCCTATGCCAGCGAAGGCGCCATCGTTGCCATTGCCGACATCAATCTCGAGGCTGCGCAGAAGACAGCCGCCGAGATCGGCGGCAAGGCCTATGCGGTCAAGCTCGACGTCACCGACCTCGCTTCCATCGAGGCGGCGGTGAAAGCCGTCGAGGCGACGACCGGTGGCCTCGACATCCTGATCAACAACGCCGCCCTGTTCGATCTGGCGCCGATCGTCGAGATCACCAAGGCAAGCTACGACAAACTGTTTTCCGTCAACGTCGCCGGCGCGCTGTTCATGCTGCAGGCCGCCGCCCGCTCGATGATCGCGCGGGGCAAGGGCGGCAGGATCATCAACATGGCGAGCCAGGCCGGGCGGCGCGGCGAGGCGCTGGTCGGCGTCTATTGCGCCACCAAGGCCGCCGTCATCTCGCTGACCCAGTCGGCGGGGCTCGACCTGATCAAGCACCGCATCAACGTCAACGCGATTGCCCCTGGGGTCGTCGACGGCGAGCACTGGGACCATGTCGATTCGCTGTTTGCCAAGTATGAGAACCGGCCGAAGGGCGAGAAGAAGAAGCTGGTTGGCGAGGCGGTGCCGTATGGCCGGATGGGCACGGCGCATGACCTCACCGGCATGGCGGTCTTTCTCGCCAGCAGCGATGCCGAATACATCGTCGCCCAGACCTACAATGTCGATGGCGGCCAGTGGATGAGCTGAGGCGGGGACGGCCTCTGCTCCTCGTCCCTCCGCGGGGAGCAGAGGCCGACATCAAAGGGCGCATCGATCTCGAAAGGGTATGTGCCACCCCGAACTCTCTGCCCGTGAAAGACCGGGGGAGAGGGGAGTAACGAAGGCCGAAGCCCGGCCAAAGGGTAAAACAGATGACCGTGAAACTCTCGTCTTCGAACCTCGCCAAGCTGCCGGCCAAGGTCGCCGGTCCGAAATATGACCGGGCGGCGCTCAAGCCCGGCATCGTGCATTTCGGCGTCGGCAATTTCCACCGCTCGCATCAGGCCGTCTATCTCGACGACCTGTTCAATTCGGGCATCGGCCATGACTGGGCCCTGGTCGGTGCCGGCGTGTTCGAGGGCGAGAAGATCGGCCGCGGCAAACTGGCAGAGCAGGACTGGCTGACCACCGTGGTCGAACAGGACAGCGGCCATATGAGTGCCCGCGTCACCGGCGTCATGATCGACTTCCTGATGCCGGGCGATGCGGCCGGCATCATCGAACGGCTCGCCGACCCGGCGATCAAGATCGTTTCGCTGACCATCACCGAAGGCGGCTACTTCATCGACCCGGCTTCCGGCGTCTTCAACCCGACCCATCCCGACATCGTCGCCGACGCGCAGCCGGGCGCCACGCCGAAGACGGTGTTCGGCATCATTCTCGCCGGGTTGGTCCGCCGGCGCGATGACGGCGTCGTGCCGTTCACCGTCATGTCGTGCGACAACATCCCCCACAATGGCCATGTCACCTCGGACGGCGTCATCGGCCTTGCACGGCTGATCGACGAGGATTTGGCAAATTGGGTCAGCGAGCATGTCGCCTTTCCCAATGGCATGGTCGATCGCATCACGCCGGCCACCACGGATCGCGAACGCGGCATCCTGGCGAGCGAGTTCGGGCTGGAGGACAACTGGCCGGTGTTCTGCGAGCCGTTCCGGCAATGGGTGCTGGAAGACCATTTCACCGACGGCCGCCCGCCGCTGGAAAAGGTCGGCGTGCAGTTCGTGAGGGATGTCGCCCCCTACGAGCTGATGAAGATCCGCATCCTCAATGGCGGCCATGCCACGATCGCCTATCCGGCCGGGCTGATGGACATCCATTTCGTCCATGAGGCGATGCAGGAACCACTGGTAAGCGGCTTTCTGGCCAAGCTCGAACGGGAAGAAATCATTCCGACCGTGCCGCCGGTGCCGGACACGGTCCTGGGGGACTATTACCAGCTCATCGAGAGCCGCTTCTCCAATCCCAAGATTGGCGACACGGTGCGCCGGCTCTGCCTCGATGGGTCCAACCGCCAGCCTAAGTTCATTATCCCGACCATCGCCGACCGACTGAAGGCCGGAAAGGGCGTCGCCGGCCTGGCGCTGGAATCGGCCCTGTGGTGCCGCTACTGCTTCGGCACGACGGACAGCGGCGCCGTCATCGAGCCCAACGACCCCAACTGGGACAGGCTGCAGGCGACGGCAAAAGCGGCAAAGGATGCGCCGGCCGCCTGGCTTGCCATGGAGGACATCTATGGCGATGTCGGCCGCGCCACGGCGTTTGTCGAGGCCTTCGCCCATGCGCTCAACGTGCTGTGGGCGAACGGCACGCGCGCGACGCTGACGCGCTACCTCGCCGGCGCACTCTGAGACCATTCGACGCCATGACGCCTGAACTGGTCATCTTCGACTGCGATGGCGTTCTGGTCGACAGCGAGGCGCTCTCCGTCTCGGCGCTGCTTGCCATGATCAAACTCGCCGGCGGCAGCGTCAGTGAGGACACCGCCTACGAGCACTTCCTCGGCAAGAGCATGAAAAGCGTGCGCGAGATCCTCGGCCGCGACTTCGGGCTTGAGATCACCGACAGCCAGCTGACCGACATGCGCGTCGAATTGATGCGCAGGTTTCGCGAAGAGCTGAAGCCCATCCCGGGTGTCAGCGAGATGCTGCCAATGCTCGGGCTGCCGTTCTGTGTCGCGTCCTCGGGCACGCTCGATCGCATCCGCACCGCGCTCGACGTCACCGGATTGCTCGGGCTGATGGAGCCGCATCTGTTCAGCGCCGCTATGGTGACCAGTGGAAAGCCGGCGCCGGATCTGTTCCTCCATGCCGCCGCCAGCATGCGGGCCAATCCGCGCAAATGCCTCGTCGTCGAGGACAGCCCTGCCGGCATCGCGGCGGCGCGGGCGGCGGGCATGCGCGTTTTTGCCTTCACCGGCGGCTCGCATGCCGGCAACCCGACCTTGCAAGCGCGGCTTGCGTCGAGTGAACCGGACTTTATATTCGCTGACATGCTGCAATTGCCCGATCTGATTGCAGGCCTGGGAGCGAGAGTAAGAGCATCTTGAAACAGTTCGTTTGCGCGGTCGATGTCGGCACCGGGAGCGCTCGCGCGGGCATTCTCGACACCAGCGGCACCTTGCTCGGCCGTGCCGAGCGGCCGATCGCCATGAACCAGCCGAAGCCCGATCACGCCGAGCATGATTCGCGCGATATCTGGTCGGCCGTCTGCATCGCCGTGCGTGCCGCTCGCGAAAAAGCCGGCGTCGCCGCCGAAGATGTCGTCGGCATTTCCTTCGACGCCACCTGTTCGCTGGTTGTGCGCGACCGGCAAGGCGACCAGCTCAGCGTTTCGGTCACCGGCGACAGGCGCTGGGACACCATTGTCTGGCTCGACCACCGCGCCATCGCCGAGGCCGACGAATGCACGGCCAGCGGCCACGCCGTGCTCGACTATGTCGGCGGCGTCATGTCACCGGAAATGGCGACACCGAAGCTGATGTGGCTGAAACGGCATCTGCCGAAGATCTGGAATGAAGCCGGCTATCTATTCGACCTGACCGACTTCCTGACCTGGCAGGCGACCGGATCGCTGGCTCGTTCGCAATGCACGCTGACCGCCAAATGGACCTATCTGGCGCATGAGGAGACTGGCTGGCGCCGCGATTTCTTCGAGCTCGTCGGTCTCGACGATCTTTTCGAGCATGGGAACCTGCCCGAGAGGGCCAGTCCGGTGGGTACCGATATCGGGCCGCTGGCGGCGCAAGCGGCGGCGGATCTCGGCCTCACGCAGAAATGCCGGGTCGGCGCCGGCGTCATCGATGCCTATGCCGGCGCGCTTGGCGTGCTCGGCGGCTTTGCCGGCGACCAACAGGACATCGGCCGGCACCTGGCGCTGATCGCCGGCACTTCAAGCTGCGTCATGGCGATGTCGCCCGATCCACAGCCCTTCGCCGGGGTCTGGGGCCCGTACTACGGGGCGGCGCTGCCGAAGCTGTGGCTCTCGGAAGGCGGGCAATCCGCTACCGGCGCCCTGCTCGACCACATCATCCGCCTGCACGGCGCCGGCGGCGAGCCGGACGCCGCCATGCACGCCAAGATCGCCGGGCGTGTCGCCGAACTACGCGCCGCCGAAGGCGAGGCGCTCGCCGCAAGGCTGCATGTGCTGCCGGACTTCCACGGCAACCGTTCGCCGCTCGCCGATCCGCATGCCGTCGGCGTCGTCAGCGGGCTGACGCTGGACTCCTCCTTCGACAGCCTGTGCAAGCTCTACTGGCGCACCGCCGTCGGCATTGCGCTCGGCGTGCGGCATGTGCTGGAGGCGCTGAACGAGAATGGCTATTTGATCGACACGCTGCATGTCACCGGCGGCCACACCAAGAACCCGCTCTTGATGGAGCTCTATGCCGATGCCACCGGCTGCACGGTTGTCGAGCCGCTGGCCGACGAGGCGGTGCTGCTCGGCACCGGCATGGTCGCCGCAACCGCGGCCAGGCTTTTCCCCGACCTCAACGCCGCCTGCCTTGCCATGCAACAAGGCGGAAGGACGCGTGCGTCGAACCCGAAATCGGCCGGGCGTTTCGACCGCGACTACCGGGTTTTCCTCGAAATGCACCGGCAGCGGCAGATGCTGGACGCTATCCGGTAGAATCCGGAGCCGATCCGCTGGCTCAATCTGTTCCGGCCCCTCCTCTCTTGCCTTCATGTCGCGTTTCGTCCAAAAGCTGACGCAAACGCTGCGAAACCGAAGGTTTTGCCGTTTGAAATGCGGCTTCCGGCTCCTTGCCGACGTGCCGCACCTGGAAAGAGCGGAACAATGTCTGCGATCGAAGCCGGCGCTCGCGCGCCGGAAAATCTTTGGCGTCAGGAAATCAGGGCGACGCTGGCGCTCGCCTGGCCGATGGTGCTGACCAATCTCGGCCAGACCGCGATGACGGCCACCGACGTCATGATGATGGGTCGCTTGGGGGCGGACACGCTGGCCAGCGGCGCGCTGGGCGCCAACCTCTATTTCATGCCGCTGATCTTCGGCCTCGGCCTGATGCTGGCGACGTCGCCGATGATTGCCACCGAGCTTGGCCGCCGCCGCCATTCGGTGCGCGACCTGCGCCGCACCGTACGCCAGGGCCTGTGGCTGGCGATCCTGATCTCAGTCCCGATCTGGCTGGTGCTTTGGCACGGCGAGGCCATTCTGCTGGCAATGGGCCAGGACCCGGTACTGGCACATCAGGCCGGCATCTATCTGCGCTGGCTCGAATGGGCGGTGCTGCCTTTCTACGGCTATATCGTGCTGCGCTCGTTCATTTCGGCACTGGAGCGACCGGGCTGGGCGCTGATCATCGTCTTCGTCGCCGTCGCCTGCAATGCCCTCTTCAACTGGGTGTTCATGTTCGGCAATCTCGGCGTACCGTCGATGGGCATCGCCGGCTCGGGGCTGGCCACCACTCTGTCCAGCACGCTGATGTTCGTCGGCATGGCTGTGGTGGTGATGCTGGAGAAGAAGTTCCGGCGCTACCATCTGTTCGGGCGCTTCTGGCGGTCCGACTGGCCGCGCTTCAAGGGGCTGTTGCGGCTCGGCATGCCGATTGCCGGTATCCTGGCCTTCGAGGTGACCATCTTCAACGCCGCGGCACTGCTGATGGGCCTGATCGACGCCGATTCATTAGCCGCGCATGCAATCGCCATCCAGATCGCCTCGATCAGCTTCATGGTGCCGCTCGGCCTCAACCAGGCGGTGACGGTGCGCGTCGGGCTTGCGCATGGCGCCGGCAATCCGGAAGGCGTTTCCCGCGCCGGCTGGACCGCCTTTGTCATCGGCGTCTCGTTCATGGCGCTGATGGGGCTGGTGATGATCCTGTGGCCGCATCTCTTGATCAGCGCCTTCATCGATCTCGCCAACCCGGCCAATGCCAGGGTGATCGCGCTTGCCGTGTCGTTCCTGGTCTTTGCAGCCCTGTTCCAGATCTTCGACGGCGCGCAGGCGGTTGCCGCCGGCATGCTGCGCGGCCTGCACGACACCAAGGTGCCGATGATCTACGCCGCGATCGGCTATTGGGGCATCGGCCTGCCGCTCGGCGTGCTGCTCGCCTTCCATTTCGGCTTCCATGGCGTCGGCATCTGGATCGGCCTGTCGTCGGGGCTGGCCGTGGTGGCGGCGCTGCTGCTGGCGCGCTGGCTGCGGCGGGACCGCCTGGCGCCGCCATTGGTGTTTGGGCATTGAGCCAAGGCCCAACATCGTGGCTCGTTAAACGACGGCCCGCGAAACGTCCGTCAAGCGCCATGACCCGACGCTTGGCACCGAGGCGACGAATGCATTAGCAGTCCGGCATCGCGTTGCTCGCCAACGGTGACGATCCGATGTCTCCGTCGAGCGCAAGACGCTCGCAGCGCTCGCCGTCGGTCTCATCGATGAAGCTCTCGATATGTTTGAAGCCGAGCTTCGCCAATATCCGCAGCGACGCGAAATTGCGCGCCGCCGCCTCGGCCGTCACCCGTTCAAGCGCCAGAGTTTCAAAGCCGTAGCGGATGACTTCGCGCGCCGCCTCGCTGCCCAATCCGTGCCCCCAATGCGCACGCGCCAGCACAAATCCCAATGCGGCTGCCTTGGCGTCGGTTGCGCCGAAGGACAGGGTTATCGTCCCGATCGCGTCCGATACCCCTGCCTGGTCGATGGACCACTTGATCGCCTTGCCGTCAGCGAACCGCTGACGCGAACGGGCGAGCCATCGTTCGCCTGCGCTTATGTCGTCGGGAACGGGATCGCCGGCAAGGGAGGCGGATTCGACATCCGTCGCGCGCGCAAACCATGCCGGGATATCCCGTTCGCTCGGCGCTCGAAGCACGAGCCTTGGTGTTGTGAGCCTGGGAAATCGGACAGCTTCCATGGGGGCATTTTCGACGTGAGGCGGCGCCGATGCAACGGCCGCGCATACTGCCGTGTGCGCATGGGCACCTCGGAGTGTCTCGCGTCCGAAACCAGCCATCCAGCCACGATCAGTCCGTGAGGCGCGCCCGAAACAAGGTGCAGCCGTCCGTCAGGCGGGACCTCGAGATATCGCGGAATCCAGCCTCCGTCATCCACGCCCGATACTGACCTTCAGTGTACGATTCGCCGTTGCGATAGAGGTTCAAGAAGGTGAGATTCAGAAAGACACCCTCACGCGGACCGAGGCGGTCGTCATCGACGACACCCCACCCCGCAATTGCGATCTCGCCGCCCGGTGTGAGGCAACGCGCCGCGTTCAGGATCGAACTGCGCGCCTGGTCCGGCGGCAGGACCTGGACGACGGCCTTTAGGATCGCCAGATCGTGCCGACCGACCGATGGCGCGACAGTTATGTCCCCCTCTTCGACGACCACGTCGTCGGCACCATATTCTGACAGGATATCCGGCGCGACCGCTGCGACCGATGGGAGTTCCATCAGCGTTGCCGCAATCTGCGGCCACCGCTCGCGAAGTCCGACGAGAATGGTCCCTGGGCCCCCGCCGATGTCAATCACCGAACCGATCGCCGAGAGGTCCATCTCCTGGGCCAGAAGTCGGCCGAAAATCACCGCCCCCGGTGCGAGCAAGCGGCTGAAGGCCGCCGCTTCCTCGGGCCCTGCTTCGGAAAAATCGTGCAGCGCAGCCGGCCGGTTCTGTCGCAGCGACTCCGCGGTCAGCAGATCGGCTCCCCAGAGCTCGCGCAGGAGCGCATGATCGCCGACGCGATAGGTCGGCTTGGACGCGTCGAGGAAGGCCGACGCTTCGGCTCCGTTGCGAAATTGGCCATCCTCGACTTCGAGGAAATCGATGCTGGCGAGCGCGTAGAGGAGCCGCGACAGACGATCGGGCTCGACTTTGAGCGCGGCCCCGAGGCTGTCAGCAGTCATCGCGCTGCCACCGAGCCGGGTGAAGATGCCAAGGTCCAGCCCGGCTCGAAGCGCCAAGGCGGGGGGCACGGCTTTGATCATCTTGTCGATCCGATCAGAATCCACCATGTCGCATCCCCTTCCGCGATCCAGGACCGACTAAGATTAGAACTCCGTTCTCCGGAAAGTGAAGACAAAATCATTATTTCGAGCGACCGACACGATGACGTAGCGGCACTGGCAAAGCGGCGGCCGTTTTCGTTTTCGCACAGGTCCGGTCAGTTGCCCTCGGAGGACATCGCGCCGAGCAGCCTGCGGATGTCTCCGAACTTGGCGATCGACCCGAACACCAGGGCTGCCACCGCGACGAAAAACACCGACACCGACGCCATGGTCGGCGTGTAGCCGTAGCGCAGCGCGTTGAATATCTTGATCGGCAGCGTCTCGGTGGTGAAGCCTATCGTCATATAGGCGACGATGTATTCATTGAGCGACAGCACGAAGGCGAAGGCGTAGCCGGAGACGAGGTAGGGCAGGATCAGCGGCAGCACCACCGTCTTCAGCACCGTGCGGTCGTCGGCACCCATCGTCGCGGCGGCCTCGACCAGCGAGCGGTCGATCGACGCAAAACCCAGCGACAGAGTTACCAGCGGCAGCGTCACGAAGAAGATGGCGTGGCTGATGATGGCTGTGAAGAACTGGCCGAACAGCCCGACCGTCGCCCAGAAGGTGAGGAAGCCGAGCGCGGTGATGACCGGCGGCAGGATGAAGGGCGCGAGCCCCAGCACCTGGAAGATGTTTGCCCAGGGCGCAATGCGCCGCCACAGGAACCAGGCGAGCGGCAACGCGATGGCGACCGCGATCGCCGCCGAGCAGACGGCGAGCGTCACCGAATGGATCAGCGCCAGCCGCCATTCCGGATCGGCGAAGATCTGACCATACCAGGCGAGCGAGAAGCCTTTCGGCGGGAAGGTCAGTTCCTGCCGCGCGTTGACCGAGACGCCGGCGACGACGATCAGCGGCGCGGCCAGAAACAAAGCCACGATGGAGAAATAGAGCCGGCGAAGGAAGGTGGCGGTCATAGTGCGTTCTCCCTGCGGCCGACGAGCAGCGTCAGCCCGACCAGCGCCAGCGAGATCAGCACCAGGAAGACCGCCATGGCGGCTGCGAACGGCATGTTGGACTGGTAGATCGCCTGGTCGGTGATCAGCACCGACAGCGTCCAGTGGCGTGGCCGGCCGAGGATCTGCGGCAGCAGATAGGAGCCGAGCGCGAAGACGAAGACCATGATCAGCGTCGCCACGATGGTGTTGCGCAGCGCCGGGGTGACGACGTTGAAGAAGGCTTTGACCGGTGAGGCGCCGAGCGTCCGGGCAGCCTCGAGCAGCGTCGGGTCGAGGCGGACCAGGGCCGGATAGAGCACCAGGATGGTGTAGGGCAGCGCCTGGTAGATCATGCCGGCCAGCACCGCGCCGAACGTCGGCAGCAGCGCCACCGGCTTGTCCATCAGCCCGAGCGCGACGAAGAGGTTGGTGATACCGGCGGTCTGCGAAAACAGTGTCGACCAGGCAAAGCCGATGATGACTTCCGACAGCGACAGCACCGACAACAGGCCGACCAGCCACAGCGTCTGCACGCGACGCGAGCGCTTGGTCAGCAGATAGGTGAACGGAAAGGCGATTGAGACGCAGCAGACGGCGACCAGTACCGCCAGCATCAGCGAAAAGCCGAGCACGCCGGCGAAGAAGGTGGTCAGGAAGCGCGCATAGTTGTCGATGACGAAATCGGGCGTGTAGAAACCTGCGGGGTTGCGCTTGAAGAAGCTGACCGCGATCATCGTCGAGAACGGCACGACGAAGAACACCACAAGCATCAGCGCGGGGAACAGCAGCGGCGTATAGTCGGCGAATGATTTCGGGGCTTCGCGTCTCATGAGCCTAGCACCACGCAGCTCTCGGGCGGCAGCGTGACGCCGACCTTTGCGCCGACCGAGACGTTGGGTCTTTCACGCGGCGTCGCCACCGCGATGATGCTGGTGCTGCCAACCTCGACGAAGGTCTCGATCGTGCCGCCGAGATCGCGCACGAAGGTCACTTGGCCGGTGATGGCGCGGCCGCCGGGTTCGCCCAGATGCACGTCTTCGGGACGGATCGACACCGAGGCCTTGGTGACGCCGGCCGGCATGGCGAGGCCCGGAATGGCGGTGCCGAGGATGGTGGTGCGCCCGGCGCTGTCGACCTCCGCCGGCAGAAGGTTGGTGATGCCGATGAAGTCGGCGACGAAGGCGTCGGCCGGCTTGCGATAGATCTCGATCGGCGGCGCTGCCTGCAGGATCCTGCCGTGGCCCATGACCACGACCAGGTCGGCCATGGTCATCGCCTCACGCTGGTCGTGGGTGACGACGATGGTGGTGATGCCCAGCCGCTGCTGCAGCTGGCGCAGTTCCACCTGCATGGCCTCGCGCAGTTTGGCGTCGAGCGCCGAAAGCGGCTCGTCGAGCAGGAACAGCTTCGGCGACAGTGCCAGCGCACGGGCGATCGCCACGCGCTGGCGCTGGCCGCCGGAAAGTTTCGCCACCGGCCGGTCGGCAAAGCCGGGTAGATGGATCAGCGTCAGCAACTCGTCGACGCGCTTCTTCTGCTCTTCCTTCGAGGCGCCGCGGATGCGCAGGGCGTAGGCGATGTTGTCGCCGACCGAAAGATGCGGAAACAGCGCCAGCGACTGGAACACCATGCCGAGATTGCGCTTGTGGGTCGGCAGCGGCGTGATGTCCTCGCCGTCGAGCACGATGGCGCCGCTGGTCGGCTCCTCCAGCCCGGCGATCATGCGCAGCAGCGTGGTCTTGCCGCAGCCGGATGGTCCAAGCAGGCAGACGAAGGCGCCGTGCGGCACGTTGAGCCGCACATTGTCGACCGCGATGAAATTGCCGAAGGCCTTGGTGATGGCGTTGATATCAAGTCCGGGCATGGCTGATCCTGTTAACCGGAGGATATGGAATGGTCCCTTGACGCCTCGTTTTCGCGGCGGCCTCTCCTCGGTCGCAAGAGGAGAGGTGCCACGGTTTCGGCGCGTAGCATAACCTCTCCCATCGCAATGGGAGAGGTGGTTCGCGAAGCGAGCCGTCAAGAGGAACGCCTCGATGTCGGGCGAGCTGCTGCCGGCTCAGCCGACGATCAGTTCGGTCCACTTCTGGTTGATCCAGTCGGCCTTCGACGTATAGAGGTCGTAGCGCGGAATGATCGGCTCGATCTCCGACGACACCGATGCGAATTCGGCCGGCGTCAGGTCGAGCACCTCCTTCTTCAGCGTCGGCGTGGTGCCGACCTTGCGCGACATCACGCCCTGCATCGACGGCTGGCTCATATAGTCGATGAAGGCATGCGCCTCGTCGACCTTGGTCGAAGCGCGCGACAGGACCCAATTGCCGGAATCCTGGATGCCGCCCTCCTTCGGGAAGGTGGTGCGGACATGGAAGCCGTCGGCGATCGCGAGGCCGGTGACGTCGTGATAATACTGGCCCATCGGGATTTCGCCCGACTTCAGCGCCTGCTCGAACTGCGCTTCGTCGCGATACCAGAGGCGCACATTCGGCTTGACCTCGGCAAGCTTCTCGAACGCCTTGTTCAGCCCTTCCTCGGTGTCGAGGGCATTGGTGCCGCCCATGAAGGTCTTGGCGGTCACTTCGAGCAGGAACGAGTTGGAGGCGAGCGCCAGCAGGCCGAGCTTGTCCTCGTTCGCCTTGTCCCAGAATGCAGCCCAGGAGGTCGGCGCCTCCTTGTAGACATCGGTGTTGGAGACCAGCGTGATCCACCAGGCGACCGCACCGATGCCGGCAACGCGGCCATCCGGATATTTGTTGATGAAGCGCGGCAAAAGATCGCCGTAGTGCTTGAACTTGGAGGTGTCGAGCGGCGTCCACAGTTCGGTCGACTGGCCCTTCAGCGTCGAGGTCTGCGACATCATCGAAAGATCGGCCGGCGCCTGGCCGGCCTTGGCCGCCTGTTCGAGCTGCACCAGCCACGCCTCGCCGGTCGGCTCGGCAACCGATTCCACCGCGATGCCGGTGGCCTTGGTGAAGTCGGGGAAGACGTGCTCGTCGAAGGATTTCTTGAAGTAGCCGCCATAGACGCCGACCTTGAGCGACTTGTCCTGCGCCCGCAGGATCGACGGCATGGCGAGCACGCCGGCCGTTGCCAGGCCGGCACCAAGCACGCTGCGCCGGCTGACTTGTGTTGCGATCAATCTGGTCATCTGGTCTCTCCTCTGTTTGTGCCGGTTCTCCGGCTGGTTCCCTTAATTCCGTTGTCCGCCGCTTTTTGCGGCTCAGTGGGCGGCGCGTCGTTCGAGCGTACGCGCGTATTGCGTCAGCGGAAAACACATGACGAAAAAGATCAGCGCCACCAGCCCGTAGACCTGGAAGGGCTCGAAGGTCGCATTGTTGATGGCGTTGGAGGTCCGCACCAGCTCCTCGAAGCCGATGATCGAGGTGAGCGCCGTCGACTTGATGAGCTGCACCAGGAACCCGACGGTCGGCGCGCGGGTGATCGAAAACGCCTGCGGCAGGATGATCAGCCTCAGCTCCTGCAGATAGTGCAGGCCAAGGCTGGCGCCGGCATCCCACTGGCCACGCGGCAGCGCGTCGACGCCGCTGCGCCAGATCTCGGCGAGATAGGCACTGGCGAAGAAGGTGAGTCCGAGCACCGCCGCCGTCCACGGCTCGATGCGCAGCCCGAGCATCGGCAGGCCGAAGAACATCAGGAACAGCTGCATCAACAGCGGCGTCCCCTGGAACAGGGCGATATAGCCGGAGGCAATGCGCCGGCTCCATTTGTTCTTGGCGATCCTGAAGAACAGCACGACCATGCCGACCACGCCGCCGCCAACGAAGGCGGCCAGCGACAAGAGCACCGTCCAGCGGGCGGCGAGCAAAAGGTTGCGCACGATGTCCCAGAAGGTGAATTCGATCATGACACGCCAGCCCCCAGGACGCGGCGTCCGCCTGTGACCAACAGCCGGCGCAAGGCCATCGATAGCACGAGATAAACCAGCGTCACGACAAGGTAGGTCTCGAAGGACCGGAACGTACGTGCCTGCAGCATGTCGGCCTCGTAGGTAAGCTCGCGTACCGCGATCTGCGACACCACGGCGGACTCCAGCATCATGATGACGATCTGGCTGGTCAGCGCCGGATAGATCACCTTGAGCGCCTGCGGCAGCACGATCTTGATGAACACCTGGCGTGGCCTCAAGCCCAGCGCAAGGGCTGCTTCGGTCTGCCCAGGCGGCACGGCGTCAAGTCCGGCGCCGACGATCTCGATCGTATAGGCCGCCATGTTGAGCGTCATCGCCAGGATGGCGGCCAGCACCGGATCGAGCCTGATCCCGAGGCTGGGCAGCCCGAAGAAGATGAAGAACAGCTGCACCAGGAACGGCGTGTTGCGCATCACCTCGACATAGGCGGCGATGGTGCGCTTGAGCAGGGCGGGGCCGTTTCGCCGTCCCGCAGCACCCAGGATGCTGAGGAACGTCCCCGCCAGCGTGGTCACGGCGATCAACAGGATCGTCGTGACCGCTCCGCGCGCGATGTCACCCGCAGCCCCTGGAAGCCAGGCAAAGGCCACCGGACCTCAATCCTTGAGGTTGTCGGGGTTGAGCGGCGTCTTCAGCCAGGCCTGCGAGCTGGCATCCAGCTTGCCGTCCGCCAGCATCTTGGCGATGGCGTCGTTGACCGCCTTCTTCAGGCTGTCTTCGTTCTTGTTGAGACCGATATGCGAAGGCGAGGTCAAAAGCTGGAACTTCTGCTCCGGCTTCAGCACGTCCTGCTTGGCCAGCACCTGCGCGCCGACATCGTTGCCGACGACCATCAGCTGCGTCTGGCCGGAAATGAAAGCCTGGATCACCGAATTGTAGTTGTCGAAACGCTTGATGTCGGCCGACGCCGGAGCCGCTTCGGTGAGCGAGGTGTCTTCGAGCGTGCCGCGGTTGACGGCGATCGACTTGTCGGCAAGGTCTTCCTTGCCTTTGACCGATAGCGCCGCCGGACCGATCACGGCGATGTAGTAGGGCGCGTAGGCAGCAGCGAAGTCGATCACCTGCTCACGTTCCTTCGAATAGCCGACGCTCATCAAGAGGTCGACGCGATGGTCGTTCAGGTAGGGGATGCGGTTCTGGCCGGTGACGGCGACGGGATTGAGCTTCACCTTGAGTGTGTCGGCAATGTATTGCGCGACATCCATGTCATAGCCCTTGAGGCTCATGTCGGCGCTGGCCGAGGAGAAGGGCGGAAAATCGGCGAAGACGCCGACATTGATAGTGCCGGCCTTGGTGATGTCCGCCAGCGCGTCGGCATTGGCGGCTTGTGTGGCGAAGCCGAAGCCAGCGGCTCCCAGCACCAGAACGGCGGCGATGGATGATTTGAGTGCGATAAGGATCGTCATTTTTATTCCCCTCTGGAAGCTTTGTTTGTTTGGGTCGGGCGCCGGCTCCAGCGCGGCGGCCGCCTTTGCTTGTCTAAAACGTCAGGCTCCCTTGCCTGTGATCGCCGGGCTGAACACCATCAGGCTCAGGATTTCGAACAGAACTTGGGCGCCGGCGTGCGCTGTGTTGGTGGTCGCGTCGTATTGCGGTGCCACTTCGACGACGTCGCCGCCGACGATGTTGAGGCCCTTCAGACCGCGCAGGAGTTCGAGCACTTCGCGCGTCGTCAGCCCGCCGATCTCAGGCGTGCCGGTGCCGGGCGCGAAGGCCGGATCGACGCTGTCGATGTCGAACGAGATGTAGGTCGGCCCGTCGCCAACGATCTTGCGCGCCTTCTCGATGATGGCGGGAATGCCGAGACCGGTCACCTCTTCGGCATGCACGACGGTCATGCCGGACTCGTAGGTGAACTCCCACAGATATTCGGCCGAGCCGCGAATGCCGATCTGGATCGTGCGCGTCGGATCGAGCACGCCATCGAGCACCGCATTGCGGAACGGTCCGCCATGGTGGAACTTGGTCATGTCGAACAGGCCACTGGTGTCGCAATGGGCGTCGATGTGGATCAGGCCGACCGGAGCCTTCTTGCCGACGGCCTTCAGGATCGGATGGCTGATCGAATGGTCGCCGCCGACCGACAACGGGATGACACCGGCATCGACGATCTGGTTGGTGCGGCGCTCGATATCCTCATGGCTGATCTCGAGCCGGTAGCGGCTGCGGAACGGCGTGTCGCCGATGTCGGCGACCCGAAGTTCGTGCGTCGGGGCGCATTCCAGCACGTGATTGTAGGGGCCGATGCGTTCGATGGCGCGCAACGCCCTTGGCCCGAAGCGCGAGCCCGGCCGATTGGTGACGCCGAGGTCCATCGGCACGCCGATGATCGCCACCTGCAGGTCGCCGAAATCCGGATTGTCGGCCGCTATTTCGCGGTAGGGCGCGGCGAGGAAGGTCGGGATGCCGGAATAGGGCGCCAGCCGGGTGCCGGACTTGGAAAAGATCTTGTCGGCGACGCGTCGGAACTTCGGGTCGAACATCTCGCCGCCATGGCTCTCGCCATATTTGCGACGCAACGCGTCGAGCTTGCCGCGATCGTAACCCATGTCCGCTCCTCCTGCCTGATGCAGGGCGGCCGCCGGTGACCTTGGCGAAGCGACCGTCATCCGGCCGGGTCGTTGTCCCGCTGGCTGCCTGCAGATTTCACGTCTTGATGCTGTTCCGGGCCAAAGTGTCTGGCAGCCGCATTGAAAAATCAATTGATATTGTTACGGTGTCAGCTGTGAGAAAATCTCACAATAAACCTGGACCCCCATGGCCAAGCGCCTGCCACCGCTGAATCCGCTTCGCGCCTTCGAGGCAACGGCCCGCCATGGCTCGCTGACCAAGGCGGCGAGTGAGCTGAATGTCACGCATGGCGCCATCAGCCACCAGATCAAGGCGCTCGAGCAGTCGCTCAGCGTCAAGCTTTTCGAGCGCGCCGGCCAGCGGGTCAAACTGACGCCGCACGGTGCCGAACTGCTGCCGGCGGTCTCGAGCGCCTTCGATGGCATCGCCGCCGCCACGCAGCGCATGACAAGGCCGGCGAGCAGCGGCACGCTCTCCGTCTCCTGCGTGCCGGCATTGCTCTTGCTGTGGATGACGCCTCGGCTCGGCAGTTTCATGGCGCAATATCCCGACATCAGGCTGACGCTGATCCCTTCCAACGACGCCAAGGATATCCGCGCGCCGCAGATCGATGTCTGCGTGCATTACGGCGACGGCAGTTGGACCGATTGCTGGATGCGCAAATGGTCGGGGCTCGAACTGTTTCCCGTGGTCAGCCCGACGTTGATCAACAACCGTCCGATCCGCAGCGTCAGGGATCTCGCCGACCATGTCTTCCTGCATGGCGATGACGGCCGCGAATGGCACACCTGGCTGGCGGCCGCCGATGGGCTGGACCTGGAGCGCGGCCGGCGACATCATCTGGGCGACGCACGCATGGCGGTTGAAGCCGCGGTCCACGGCCATGGCGTGGCGCTGGGCGATTCGGTGACGGCGAGTTCGCTGCTGGCCAGGGGCATGCTGGTGGCGCCGTTCAGCCTGTCGGTGCCGGCGGTCGACGATTTCTACGTCGTCTGTCGCAACGAGATGAAGTCGACGCCGATCGTGCAGTTGTTCATCGACTGGCTGTTTGCCGAGAAGGCGCAGGATGACGGCCGCGCCGATGCGCCCGTGGCGGGCCGCGTCGTCACCCGCCGCAAGCGTCCGGCGCTCAGGGTCATCGGCGGCAGAACCGGGAGCTGACACCAACCAGCCGTCGGCGGCGCCGGCCGATTGCATTCGCCCCATGCAGGGTCTTCTTTTTGTCGGGCCAGCCCTGAAACCGGGAGTGTTTTGGCCAATTCGATGTTATGAGGCCTGTCGCGGTTGTGGGTAGCAGGCAGCGAAGGCGGTGTTGAAACATGGCTAGGACCGATATTGCGCGGCGTGTCTACAACCACACCTGGAAGCTCGACCCGATCGTGCGCAGCCTGCTCGATACGGACTTCTACAAGCTTTTGATGCTGCAGATGATCTGGGGCATGTACCCCAAGGTCGACACGACCTTCTCGCTCATCAACCGCACCACCTCCGTGCGGCTGGCCGACGAGATCGACGAGGGCGAACTGCGCGAACAGCTCGACCATGCCCGCACCTTGCGCTTCAGCAAGAAGGAGATGATCTGGCTCGGCGGCAACAATTTCTATGGCCGTAAGCAGATCTTCGAACCGGAATTCCTCGCCTGGCTGGAGAATTTCAGGCTGCCGGAATACGAATTGTCGAAGCGCGACGGCCAGTATGAGCTCACTTTCAGCGGGCCGTGGATGTACACCACGCTGTGGGAGATCCCGGCGCTCGCCATCATAAATGAGCTCCGTTCCCGTGCGGCCATGCGGGCGTTCGGCCCCTTCGCGCTCGATGTGCTCTATGCCCGCGCCAAGGCCAAGATGTGGGCCAAGACCGAACGACTGAAGGCGCTTCCCGGTATCCGAATCTCGGACTTCGGCACGCGCCGGCGCCATTCCTTCCTGTGGCAGCGTTGGTGCGTAGAGGCGCTCAAGGAAGGCATCGGCGAGGCGTTCACCGGCACCTCCAACGTGCTTTTGGCCATGGACAACGACCTCGAAGCGCTCGGTACCAACGCGCACGAACTGCCGATGGTGTTCGCCGCGCTCGCCAATTCGGAAAAAGAGCTGAAACAGTCGCCCTACAAGGTGCTGCAGGACTGGCAGCGCTATTATGGCGGCAATCTGCTGATCGTGCTGCCCGATGCCTTCGGCACGGCGTCGTTCCTGCGCGACGCGCCGGACTGGGTGGCCGACTGGACCGGTTTTCGCCCCGACAGTGCGCCGCCGATCGAGGGCGGCGAGAAAATCCTGTCCTGGTGGCGCGACAAGGGGAAGGATCCCCGGCAGAAACTGCTGATCTTCTCCGACGGACTCGAGGTCGAAACGATCGAGGAGACCTACCGCCACTTCAGGGGCAAGGTGCGCATGTCGTTCGGTTGGGGCACCAACCTCACCAATGATTTCGAGGGCTGCGCGCCGACCGAAACCAACAGCCTGGACGCCATATCGCTGGTCTGCAAGGTCACCGAGGCCAATGGAAGGCCGGCGGTCAAGCTCTCCGACAATCCGGCCAAGGCGACCGGCGACGAGAAAGAGATCGAGCGTTATCTCAGGATTTTCGGTCAGAAGGACCGGGTGGAGCAACTGGTCAAGGTGTGAGGGGTGATGGGTTGATGACATGACCGCCCGGTCGCATTCCCTCCCACCCCCCTCTGTCCTGCCGGACATCTCCCCAGCAAGGGGGGCGATCGGCCGCCACCTCTGGTTTCGCCAATTTTCAACATTGCAAGAAAGGTGGCCGGCAGATGAACTGCTGATCTCCCCCCTTGCGGGGGAGATGTCCGGCAGGACAGAGGGGGGTGCGAAGGATCGCGGCAGTGGAGTGTATTCCTGCTCGACGATTGCCTTTGTCGGAGCCCTGATCTTCGTCCTCCCCACCCCCGCCTTCGCACACGCCTCCGACCGTGGCCACGTCCTGCTCTTGCCGACTGGCTACTATCTGGCCGGCGGGGCTTTTGCCGTCGCCGTCAGTTTCCTCGTGCTGGCGCTGCTGCCGGGGGATTGGCTTGACCGTTTCTGGCGCCGGCGCCTGCAGCTGTTCGCCTTTGGCGACAGCGCCCGCCTCGCACTCAGCCTGATCTCCTTTGCCGGCTTTGCAATCCTTATCGCGGCCAGCCTTTTCGGCAGCCGCGACCCGCTTTCAAACCCTTTGCCGCTGGTGATCTGGACCCTTCTGTGGGCTGGCGTCACGTTGCTGCAAGGTGTCTTCGGCGATCTCTGGTCATGGCTCAATCCATGGTATGGGCCGTGGCGTCTGGCCTCGCGTCTGCTTGGCGCCGGGGACGAAGGAAGCTGGCGACTTCCCCGGTGGATCGGCTGCTGGCCGGCGGTCCTGTTGTTCTTCGCCTTTGCCTGGTTCGAACTCATCGATCCGGCGCCCGACGATCCGGCACGGCTGGCATATGTTGCCCGCCTTTACTGGCTGCTCACCTTCCTTGCCATGCTGGCGTTCGGCTATCGAAACTGGAGCCGCAGCGGCGAATTCCTGTCGGTCTTCTTCTCGATGGTGGCGCGTTTCGCAATCGTCGAGCGCAACGAAACCGGCCGGCTTGGCCTGTGCTGGCCGGCCGCCAAGCTATTCCCCGCCGAGCCGTTGCCGGCCAGCGGCATTGCCTTCCTGCTTCTTGCCCTGTCGTCGGTGTCCTTCGACGGCCTGTCGAAAACGTTCTTCTGGCTTGGCCTGTTCGGCATCAATCCACTCGAATTTCCCGGTCGCACGGCGGTGATCGGCATCGGCAGCCTCGGGCTGGTTCTGACGTTCATGTTGCTTGCAGCGGTGTTCATGCTTGCCGTGTGGCTCGGCCAGCGTCTTGCCGGCAGCGATCGCCCCTTCGACCAGGCAGCCGGACTGCTGGTGTGGTCGATCGTGCCGATCGCGCTTGCCTATCATGCCGCACATTACCTGACGTCGCTGCTCGTCGACGGCCAGTATGCGCTTGCGGCGCTGTCCGACCCGTTCGCGCTGGGCTGGAACCTGTTCGGCACCGCCGACATGCAGATCGAGGCGGGCATCGTTGCCGGTGCCGCTTCCGCCTGGTGGCTGTGGAATGTCCAGGCCGGCGTCATCATATCAGGCCACGTGCTCGCCGTCCTCGTCGCCCACGGCCTCGCCTGGCGCCTGCACCCGCAGCCCTCCCGCGCAGCCCTCAGCCAGTTCCCGCTCACCGTGCTGATGATCGCCTATACGGTCTTCGGCCTCTGGCTGCTTGCCACGCCGACGGTTGGCTGAGCCGTTTGCGCTGGAAAATAAACCGGGCTTCCCCCACGGAACCGGCATTGCCGTGTCCGGACTTTGGTGATTTAGTTTGTACACATGCAATTTTTCGACTTCCGGAAATGAGCGGACTTTGCGCTCCTAAACGCTGAACAAGGGGAACGGCATCATGGACAAGAGTAAGACCTTCGACCTCTCGAAAACCGGTCTCACCCGCCGCACGGCGCTGAAGGGGCTGGCCGCCACCGCCGGTCTGGTCACCGCGCCAGGCTTCGTCCGCTATTCCCAGGCACAGAGCTCGGCGCCGATCAAGATCGGGTTCCAGTCGCACCGCACCGGCATCGGCGCCGCCTATGGCCGCTGGTACGAGAAGACCACCGCTGCCGCCATCAAGGCGATCAACGCCGCCGGCGGCATCAACGGCCGTCAGGTCGAGGTGATCATCGAGGATGACGGCACCGATCCAGGCCGCGGCGCCGAAGTGGTCGGCAAGTTCGCCACCCAACACAAGACCGACATCGTCTTCGGCACATTGTTCTCGCATGTCGTCATTGGCTCGGCGCCCGCCGCCGGCGAGGCCAAGATCCCCTACTTCGTCGTCAGCGAAGGCCATCATGTCGCTTCGACCAAGCTCAACCGCTATGTCTTCCAGCCCGGCATCACCGACGTGAAAAGCCAGATCCAGTCGATGGCGCCGTGGATCGCGGCCAATGCCGGCAAGAAGGTGACGCAGATCTTCCCGGATTTCGCCTTCGGCTACGACCACCGCGACTACCTGCCGCCGGCGCTGAAGGCGCAAGGCGCCGACGTCATCGCGCAGATCGCCATCCCGCCGACGGAATCGTCCTTCACCAAATACTTCCCGCAGATCCCGGCCGAGACCGAGGTGATCTACCACGTCATGGTCGGCCCGGCGGTGCTCACCTTCGTCAAGGAACTCGGCGAGTTCTACGGCTCCAACCGGCCGCAGCTGTTCGGCTTCATGGATTCGCTGGAGGCCACCGACATCAACAGCCCTGGGCTCGAATTTTTGGACGGCAGTCATTTCTGGGAGGGTTCGCCGCGCTATGCGCAGGCCGACGACAGCGCCGCGCAAAAAGCCTATCGCGCCGCCGTCGGTATCGACGACAATGGCGCCGCCGTCGGCGATCCAAAGGACGTCTCCACCGCGTCGCACATGTTCGGCTGCTGGGAAACGCTCTATGTCGTCAAGAAGGCGATGGAAGACGCCGGCTACAAGGGGCCGGAAGACCGCGCCAAGCTGGTCGAGGCGACCGAGGCGCTGACCGCTTTCGCCGAAGGACCCGAGCATCCGCAAGGGCCAAAAACCTTCAACGGCAAGATCCACCAGTGCTTTGGCATCCAGAACATCTCCAAGGTCGAAGGCGGCAAGCTGAAGGTCGTCCACAAGACCAAGATCGAGGACGGGCTTTACGAGGCCGAGGGGGATTACACGACGCAGGCGTTGTAATCTTAGCTGCTCCAGCAAGCGTGAGCGCCAAGCCACCCCCCTCTGTCCTGCCGGCCATCTCCCCCGCAAGGGGGGAGATCGGCAGTTCGCATGGCGGTACCTATTTGCCGGTGCTGATAGTTGGCGAAACCCGCGGTGAAATCCAATCTCCCTCCTCGCGGGGGAGATGTCCGGCAGGACAGAGGGGGGTGCCTCGCGCATCCGCCGGCGATTAACCGATGCACTTCGGTCCCCACCTCCTCCTCGCCGCCCTCGAAGGCCTCGTCACCTCCGCCGTGCTGGCGCTGACGGCGCTTGGGCTGTCGCTGGTGTTCGGCGTCATGCGCGTCGTCAACGTCGCCCATGGCGAGTTCTTCATGCTCGGCGCCGTGCTCGCCTGGGCGATCACCACGGCGATCGGGGGGCACCCGGCGCTCGGCTTCCTGGCGGCGCTGGTAATCGCGCCGCTGATCGTCGGCGCCATCGCGCTGGTCGCCGAGCGACTGGTGCTGCGCCGGCTCAACTACAATCCGGAAGCCACCATCGTCGCC
Source organism: Mesorhizobium sp. CNPSo 4670 (assembly GCF_057784235.1). Lineage (NCBI taxonomy): Bacteria > Pseudomonadati > Pseudomonadota > Alphaproteobacteria > Hyphomicrobiales > Phyllobacteriaceae > Mesorhizobium > Mesorhizobium sp. CNPSo 4670. The sequence continues at coordinate 174,579 of NZ_JBWJFQ010000011.1, forward strand.
ACCATTGGCATGCTCTACATCATCCAGCAGCTGGCGCTGACCTTCTATGGCCCGGAGGCGCGGCCGGTGGAGCCGCCGTTCAGCTATCGCATCCTTTTGCCGTGGTTCGGCTATTCCGGCTACAAACTGTCTGTCATCGCCGCCTCCGCGCTTCTGCTGGTGGCGACTTGGCTGGTGCTGACGCGCACAAAGATCGGCCTGATCATGCGCGCCACGCAGTACGACAGCGAGACGGCGCAAGCCTTCGGCATCCCGGTGGGCCGCGTCTATGGTGGCGTCTTCGCGCTCGGCGCCATGTTGGCGGCCATCGCCGCGGTGCTGATCGTGCCGATCAGCCAGGCGCATTACCTGATGGGCCAGGATCCGCTGCTGCTGTCCTTCATCGTCGTCATCATCGGCGGTCTCGGCTCGCTGCGCGGCACGGTCGTCGCCGCCGTGCTGATCGGCCTGTCCGACGGCATCATCTCGATGTTCTTCTCGCCGACGCTGGCCAAGATCATCGCTACGCTGCTGGTCGCCATGGTGCTGGTGTTCCGACCGCAAGGCCTGTTCGGGACGGCGTCACGATGAGCGAAGCTTCGCCGGCAAAGGCCTACGGCCTGCATCTCGGCGTCATCGGGCTGCTGTTCGTGCTGAGCTTCCTTTTGCCGGAGTACTATCACGGCCTGCTCGCCCGCATCATGGTCCTGGCGGTCTTTGCCATGGGCTACAACATGCTGTTCGGCTATGTCGGCCTGCTCAGCCTCGGCCACGCCATGTTCTTTTCCGCAGGGCTCTACGGTGCCGGCCTTGCCGTCATCCAGCTCGGCTGGAGCGTCCCGGCGGCATTCGCCGCGGGCCTCGGCTGCGGCGTCATTCTTTCGCTGGTGATCGGGCTGCTGGCGCTGCGCACGTCAGGCGTCGCCTTCATGATCGTCACCATGATGTTCGCGCAGGTGTTCTACCTCATCATCCTCTACTTCTCGTCATGGACCGGCGGCGACCAGGGCATGGTCGTGCCGCAGCCGGCGCGGGTGCTTGCTTTCGGCGCGACATCGCTCGATCTCACCAACCCGACCGTGCGCTACATGAGCGCGCTCGGCTTGTTCTCGCTTGTGCTGCTGATCACGCTTGCCATCGTCCGCTCCAGATATGGCCGCGTGCTGGTAGCCATCCGCGAGAACGAGGAGCGGACGAAGATGCTGGGCTACGACACCTTCTCCAACAAGCTCGCCGCCGTCGTCATCTCCGGCATCATCTGCGCTGCCTCGGGTGCGGCCTATGCGCTGCTGTTCGGCTATGTCGGCTCGAGCTTTGCTTCGGTGCAGTATTCGATCCTGCCGCTGCTGTGGGTGTTGCTGGGCGGCGCCGCCACGACGCTTGGGCCGCTGATCGGCACGCTGTTCATGTACTATGTCATCGACATCACCAGCGGCTACACCTCGGCCTATCTGCTGATCGTCGGCATCGCGCTCATCCTGCTGGTGCTGTTTTTCCCCAAGGGCATACTCGGCAGCATGCGGCAGCGCTGGCTCAGGTGGCTGCCGTGACGCCGCTTTTGACCACCAAGGGCCTGTCGCGCAACTTCGGTGGCCTGCGCGCCGTCGACAGCGTCGATTTCACCCTGATGCCCGGCGAGATCCGCGCCGTCATCGGCCCGAACGGGGCTGGGAAGACTACCTTCGTCAGCCTGGTCAGCGGCCGCATCCAGCCGTCGTCGGGCATGATTGTCTTCGATGGCGCCGACATCACCGGGCTGCCGGCCTATGTCCGCGTCCGCCAGGGCATCGCCTACACGTTCCAGATCACCAGCGTCTTCGCCAACCTCACCGCCTACGACAATGTCGCCTTGCCGGTGCAGCGCACGCTGAGCGATGGCCGATCGAAGGGCGCGGTGCGAGCCGGCGTCATGGCGGCGCTCGAACGCACCGGCCTGGCTGACCGCGCCCACATGCCGGCCGGGCAATTGTCCTATGGCCACCAGCGCTTGCTGGAAGTGGCGATGGGCCTGGCACTGAAGCCGCGCCTGCTGATCCTCGACGAGCCGACGCAAGGCCTGGCCGACAGCGAGATCGACAATTTCATCACCCTGGTGCGCGAGATCGCCGCGAGTGCCACGGTGCTCCTGATCGAACACAACATGCCGGTCGTCATGCAACTGGCCGACCGCATCACCGTCTTCAATGCCGGCAAAATATTCGCCGAAGGCACCCCCGAGGCGATCCGCGAGAACGCGGCTGTTCAGGAAGCCTATCTGGGGACCGCCCCATGACTGAAACGAGCAAGGCACAGACAAAATTCGAGGCTTTGGTGATCTCGGGGCTGGACTGCTTCCATGGCGAGGTCCAGGTGCTCTATGGCCTCGATCTCGTGCTGAACAACGGCGAGGTGCTCTGCCTGTTCGGCCGCAACGGCGCCGGCAAGACGACGACGCTCAAGGCCATCATGGGACTGGTTCCCTCAAGCGCCGGGTCGATCAGGCTCGATGGCAAGGAACTGACCGGACTGCCGGCGCATGAGGTGCCGAAGGCCGGCGTCGCCTATGTGCCGCAGGGAAGGCGGCTGTTCGCCGAGATGACGGTGGCCGAAAACATCGAGATCGGGTTGATGGCGCGCGGCAAGGGCAAGGCGACGCGCGAAACCGTGCTCGACCTCTTCCCGCTGCTGCGCCAGCGCCTGCGGCAACGCTCGGGCACCTTGTCCGGCGGCGAGCAGCAGATGCTGGCCATGGCGCGCGCGCTTTGTCTGGAACCGCAGGTGCTGCTGCTCGACGAGCCGACCGAAGGGCTGATGCCGTCGATGATCGCCAAGATCCGCGAGACGGTGTCGACGCTGCGCGACATGGGGGTGTCAACGATCCTGGTCGAACAGCGCGTCGATGCGGTGCTGTCCGTCGCCGACCGTGTTTGCTTCATCGAGAACGGCCGCAACCGCGAGACGGTCGATGTCGAGGAACTGCGCGCCGACCCGTCGGCGGTGCGTCGCTATGTCGGCGTCGGATGACTTGGCCCTACGCGGATCCGTCAAGGAGCCTTCACACGGAACTCTAAGCATTCAGCGCGCCGCTCGCTTTCGCGCGCACAAATGCCAGGCCGGCAATTGCGAGATCGCCAACCGCCATGCCGCGGAACGCGAATGCTGTTCGCTCATTTGCGCTCTGACGACCCGGCACGTCGCCGCCGACCAAACCTGTCAGGTCGCCGGCGACGAGTTCGGGCCTCACCATCGGCTTGCTCATAAGCGCCTCTTGCGCCAAATCGTCTATGACGATGCGATCGAAGACAGCCATGGTCTCAGGCAACCAAGGCAGGGCCAGATCGGTCATGGTCGCGAAGGCCCCGGTCTTCAGCCAACGCGCATCCAAAAATGGAACCGGCTCAGGCACCAAAGTGACTGTCGTCACCACGATGTCAGCAGATTCGACCGCCGCTTTGGCGGTATCACTCGGTACTGCGATCAGACCACGCTTCTCAGCTATCCGACACAGCGCGTCACGACTGCCTTTACCCCGACCAAAGGCCCGAATCTCTTGCAACGGAAAAAGATCGGCCAGAACCTCGAGGTGACCGCGCGCCTGAACGCCGCATCCGATGAACGCGACGGACGCCGAGCCGGCCCGGGCCAGACGCTTGGCCGCCACGGCGCTTAGACCGGCCGTGCGCTTCGAAGTCACCCAATTGCCATCGACCACAGCAAGCGGCAGTCCTGTCTCACCGTCGAGAAGGGTGACCAGCGAGTTCAGGGTTGCAAGTCCCCGCTCGGGGTTACGCGGGTTGACCACCAATGATTTGGTCGCCAGCACCCGGGGCTCGGTCGCGACACCGAGAGTTGCCATGATGTAGCGGTCGTCGCCTGGCAGCACCACCGCCTTCGGCGCACACCATACCTCGCCCCGCCTCTGACCGATGATCTGTCGCTCGATTTCGTCGACCACATCGGACGTCGAAATCGTTTGGCTATCCAGGAATTCGGCTGACAGGTAGGGAAGGCTCTCGGTTTTGATGGTCATTGTCGCCACAAGAGTAGCTTGCTTTCGATAAGCATTCCTCAGGTTCAATCGAACCTGATCCCGTACCTCTCTTCGCTAATAGCAGAAATTGCTGACCGCGCATACGCAAGCGCGACCTCCCACTGGTAGCTCTATGCCGGCGGCCGCTGGCCGATCCCAGCTTGGAGAGCGATGCGCTGATCACGCGATCCGACAACCGCCCGACCACTCCGCGTGATCGCCTTAAAGGGGGGCAGAAACGAACCGGTTATGGTTTTTCGGCTCACCCGAAGAACAAAAAGCCCGCCACCAGGAATGTCGGGATCAGCACCAGCCCGGACCACAGCATGTAGCCGAAGAAGCCCGGCATCTTCACGCCGCGATGCCTGGCGATGGCATAGACCATGAAATTGGGGGCATTGCCGATATAGGTGTTGGCGCCCATGAACACCGCACCCGTCGAAATCGCCGCCAGGGTGGAGGCAAACTCGGTCATCAGATGCTGAGGGTCGCCGCCGGCGAGTTCGAAGAACACCAGATAGGTCGGTGCATTGTCGAGGAAGGACGACAGTGCCCCGGTCAGCCAGAAATAGGCGAGATCGTTGGGCTGGCCGGAGGGCGAACTGACAAGTGCCACCAGCGGCGCCAGTGCCCCCTCATGGCTTGCCCTGAGGATGGCGATGACCGGTACGATGCAGATGAAGATGCCGGCAAACAATTTCGCCACCTCCGATATCGGCCCCCAATTGAAGCCGTTCGCTTCGCGGTGGCTCTTGTACGAGAGGGGAAGCGACAGCAAGGCCAGCGCCAGGTTGATCGCGTCGCGCACCAGATTCTGCAGCTCGAGGCTGACGCCCAATACGGAAAAGCTCACTCCCGGCTTCCAGGCCGCCGACACCAGGATCGCGCCGATCACACCGGCCAGCAGCGGAAGGTTGGCCAGACCGCGCAGGCGTACCTTCGTATCCGGTGTCGGATCCCTGGTCTTCGGTGCTGCGTTTTCGCGCCGGTGCAGGATGATGTCGATGCCCAGGAAGACGGCCAGCACGACGCCGCCGACGAACAGCGTCTCGCGCCAGAGATTGGCGGCGGTCCAGAAAAAGTCGACGCCGCGCAGGAAACCGACAAACAACGGCGGGTCGCCGAGCGGTGTCAGCGAGCCGCCGATGTTGGCAACCAGGAAGATGAAAAAGATGACGACATGGGCGTTTAACGGCCTGGCGTCATTGGCGCGCAGGATCGGCCGGATCAGGACCATGGAGGCGCCGGTCGTGCCGATCACCGAGGCCAGGATCGCGCCAGCCAGCAGCAGCCCGGCATTGACCAACGGCGTCCCGTGGATGTTGCCGGCAAGCAGGATGCCGCCCGAAATTGTGTAGAGCGCGAACAGCAGGATGATGAAGGACATGTATTCCGCAAGCAGCGCATGCAGCACCGCCTCGGTCGCACTGGGAATGCCGAAGGCCAATGCCAGCGGCACGATCACCAGCGCCGCCCAAAGCGCGGTGATCTTGCCATAGTGGTGCTCCCATATGTGATGGAAGAGCAAAGGCCCGGTGGCGATCGACAAAAGCAGGCCGGCAAAGGGCAGCGCCCACCACAGCGACATCGCGGCGCCGGGCAGTGCGTGTTCCTCCGCTGCCAAGGCTTGGCCTGGGAACAGCATTGCGACAGCGATCACAGCGCCTGCTCCTGTCGCAATCCACAAAAAGCCCCTCTTGCGCCCCACGTTCAGTTCAATCCAAGACGTGGTCTTCGAGCGTCACGCCGGCGTCGCGCATGCGGTGCAGCATTGTCTCGAGCGAACCGTTGAGATCGATGCCACGACAGGCATCGAGCCGCACGGTGGTTTTGAAACCTTGGCTGACGGCGTCCAGCGCCGAAAAGGCAACGCAGAAATCGGTTGCCAAGCCGACCAGGGTCAGCGTGTCGATGCCGCGTTCCCTGAGATACCCGGCAAGGCCGGTCGTCGTCGTCCGATCGTTCTCGAAGAAGGCCGAGTAGCTGTCGATTGCGGGCCGAAACCCCTTGCGAATGACGAGCTCCGCCTTGGTCCAGGCGAGGCCGGAGTGGAAATCCGAGCCCAGGCTGCCCTGGATGCAATGGTCCGGCCACAAAGTCTGCTGGCCGTAGGGCATGTCGATCATCGTGAAGGGCTGCGATCCAGGATGGCTGGAGGCAAAACTCGAATGGCCGGCGGGATGCCAGTCCTGCGTCAGCACGACATGATCGGCGTGCCGTATCAGGTCATTGACCAGCGGCACGATCTCGTCGCCGCCGGCAACCGCCAGCGCGCCGCCCGGACAAAAATCGTTCTGCAGGTCGATGACAACAAGCGCTTCGTCGGCCATGGGGCTTCCTCTTTGTCTCGGGCTCCGGTGAAAAAATACCGCTGTCGCGACCGGAGGCAGAAACTCGACCAGATGGCCGGCTGCGTCAACCACTCAAGGCATAACAAATGCGTGCCGGACGAGCTGCCACAAACTCTGGCTTTGACAATTCCTACGGTCTTGATATCATTTGCATACGAATGAATTTCGCCGGGCATCGATGCCGGCATGGTCTTTCGAAAAATACCGGTTTCTGGAAGGCCTCTTTCTGGAAGGCCCCATTTGGGAAGGCAAAGCGTGATCCGTTACGCGAAACCCACCTCGGTCGACGAAGCGCTCGCTTTGCTTGGCGAGGACGCCTGGCGCATCCTTGCGGGCGGCACCGATTTCTATCCGGCGCAAGGCAGCAAGCCCTTCCGCGACAATGTACTCGACATCAATGGCCTGGCGGCGCTGCGCGGCATTGCCGAGACGGATGACCACTTCGTCATCGGTGCGCGCACGACCTGGACCGACATCGTCCGGCACCCCTTGCCGCCGGCCTTCGATGCGCTGAAACAGGCGGCGCGTGAGGTCGGCTCGGCGCAGATCCAGAACGTCGCCTCGGTCGCCGGCAATCTCTGCAACGCCTCGCCGGCCGCCGATGGTGTGCCGGCGCTGCTCGTCCTCGATGCGGAAGTCGAACTGCGATCGGCAATAACGACACGTTATGCACCGCTGCAGGACTTCATTCTCGGCAATCGTCGCACTGCGTTGCTGGCCGGCGAGATGGTCACGGCCATCCGCGTGCCGAAGCCTGCTGCCGGCACGTCGGCTTTCGTCAAGCTCGGCGCGCGGCGCTATCTCGTCATTTCCATCGCCATGGTGGCGGCGCGTCTGGTAGTGGAAAACGGCATTGTCGGGGAAGCCGCGGTTGCCGCCGGCTCCTGCTCGGTGGTGGCCGAGCGCCTCGCCGGCGTCGAAGCCGCCTTGCGCGGCCTGCCTGCCGGCCAGGCGCTCGCCGATGCGGTCCTGGCCGCGCCGATGTCTGAGCTGTCGCCGATCGCCGACGTTCGCGGCAGCGCCGAATACCGGCTCGATGCGGTGCGCGAGATCGTTGCCCGCGCCGTGCTCCAGGCCTGCGGGCTGATGAATGACCCCGAGGTGGTGGCAGCATGAGCCAGGTCTCGCCTGAGATGCGTGAAACGCTGCCCGATCTCGGCGGCGTTCAGCCTCGCCTCGGTCCCGAGCGAGCTGACATCGCCTTCGAAGTGAATGGCGCCGCCATCTCGGTCAACGTGCCGCCGCTGCGTCGGCTGTCCTCCGTGCTGCGCGACGAATTGCTGCTGACCGGCACAAAGGTCGGCTGCGACGCCGGCGACTGTGGCGCCTGCACGGTGCTGGTCGACGGCGATCCTGTTTGCGCCTGCCTGATGTCGGCGGCTTCCGCCGCGGGAACAGCGGTTACAACAGTCGAGGGGCTCGCCAATGGCCGGCTGTCGGCGCTGCAGGCCTCGTTCCTCGACCATGGCGCGGCGCAATGCGGCATCTGCACGCCGGCGCTGCTGGTCGCGGCCACGGCATTGCTGGACAAGAAACCCAACCCGACCGAGACCGAGGTCCAGGACGCGCTGGGCGGTATCCTCTGCCGCTGCACGGGTTACCGGAAGATCATCGCGGCGGTAATGGATGCCTCCAAGCAAGCCGGAAGCCTCGATTTCCGCTTGCCTCGATCGGGCAATGCTGTTGGCTCTTCGCCCATCCGGCTCGACGGCGTGCCGAAGGTCACCGGCGGTGAGAAATTCGGTGGCGATTCCTTCCCCGCCGATGCGTTGGCCGTGCTGGTGGTGCGCTCGCCGCATTATCACGCGAGCTTCGCCTTCGGCGACCTCGGTGGCTGGGTGAAGGCGCATCCCGGCATCGCCGGCGTCTTCACCGCCGCCGACATTCCGGGAAAGAACTGTTTCGGCGTGATCGGCCCGTTCGCCGACCAGCCGGCGCTGGCCGAGGATATTGCGCGCCTTCGCGGCGAGGCGGTGGCGCTGATCGCCGGCGAGCGCGAGGCCATCCTCGATCTCGACCTGTCGGATTTCCCAATCCGCTGGAGCGAGCTGCCGCATGTCCTGCAGCCTTGCGAAGCACAGGCCAGCGGCGCCAGGCTGATCCATGACAACCGCCCGGCGAACCTGCTCACCTCCGGCTTTGTCGAACGCGGCGATCCCGAGGCGGCGCTTGCCGGCGCTGCCATCACCGTCTCCGGCGCCATCGACACCTCCTATGTCGAGCACGCCTATATCGAGCCGGAAGCCGGCTATGCATATCTGGATGGCGACACGCTGGTCGTCGTCGCCTGCACCCAGGCGCCCTATATGGACCGCGACGAGACCGCGAAGGTGCTCGGCCTTGCCGTCGACAAGGTGCGCATCGTGCCGACCGCGACCGGTGGCGGCTTCGGCTCCAAGCTCGACGTTTCGCTGCAGCCTTTGATCGGCCTTGTGACGCTGAAGACCGGGCGGCCGGCGGCGCTCGCCTATACCCGCAACGAATCGATGATGTCGACCACGAAGCGCCATCCGGCCGAGATGAAGGCGACCATCGGCGCCGATGCCGACGGCCATGTCACCGGCATGATCTTTGCCGGCGACTTCAACACCGGCGCCTATGCCAGCTGGGGGCCGACGGTTGCCAACCGTGTGCCGGTGCACGCCTCCGGCCCCTATGCGACGCCGAACTATCGCGCCGAGGGCCGCGCCATCCACACCCATGGGCCGATCTCCGGCGCCTTCCGCGGCTTCGGCGTGCCGCAAGCGACGATCGTGCAGGAGACGCTCTATGACGAGCTGGCCGACAAGCTGGGCATCGACCGGCTCGAGTTTCGCCTGAAAAACTGTCTTCGGAACGGATCCGAAACGGTTACCGGACAGCGGCTGGATTCCGGCGTCGGCATTGCCGAATGCCTGGAATCCCTGCGGCCGCATTGGGCGCGGGCGAAGGCCGATGCGAGTGCATTCAACGATACCAACAGGGATAAAAAGCGCGGCGTTGGTGTGGCTTCCTGCTGGTATGGCTGCGGCAACACCTCGCTGCCCAACCCGTCGACCATCCGCGTCGGCATCGCGGCTTGCGGCGACGTCGTCCTGCATCAGGGCGCCGTCGATATCGGCCAGGGCTCGAACACGGTCATCACTCAGATCTGCGCCGACGCCCTTGGCCTGCCACTGGAGAAATTCCGGCTGAAAAGCGCCGATACCGCCATCAGCCCCGATGCCGGCAAGACATCGGCCTCGCGCCAGACTTTCGTGACCGGCAAGGCGGCCGAAAAGGCGGGCCGTGCCTTGCGGGAAAAGATCCTGCGCTTTGCCAACGTCTCGGAGAAGGCATCGCTGCGGCTGGACGGCCCGGCGATCGTCATCCGCGAGGGTGAGGCCACGCGCCACATCGATCTCGCGGCATTGGACGTGGATGCCGATGGCTTCGTCTTCCGCGCCGAGGAAAGCTACGACCCGCCGACGCTGCCGCTCGACGCCAAGGGCCAGGGCAAGCCCTATGTGGTCTATGGCTACGGTGCGCAGATTGCCGAACTCGAAGTCGATCTCAAACTCGGCACGGTGAAGCTGATCAAGATCACCGCGGCGCACGATGTCGGCAAAGCGATCAACCCGCTGCTGGTCGAGGGCCAGATCGAAGGCGGCATCGCGCAAGGCATCGGCATGGCGCTGATGGAAGAGTATATCCCCGGCCGTACCGAGAATTTGCACGACTACCTCATTCCGACCATTGGCGACGTGCCGCCGATCGAGACCATCCTGATCGAGGTTCCCGACCCCGAAGGACCGTTCGGCGCAAAGGGCCTGGGCGAGCATGTGCTGATCCCGACAGCGCCGGCGATCCTCAACGCCATCCGCGACGCCACCGGCGTTCTGGTCACCAAGGTTCCGGCGACGCCGACGCGCATCCGCGCCGCCATTCGCGAAAAGGAGGCACGCCCATGAGCGAGCTTGCCGAACGCTTCGAGATGCACGATCCCGGCGAAAAGCAGGTGGCGGAGAAGATCCGTTGCGATGCCTGCCCGGTGATGTGCTACATCGCCGACGGCCGTACCGGCGCCTGCGACCGCTACGGCAATGTCGGCGGCAGGATCGTGCGCATGGACCCGCTGACCATCCTCGACCACGCGGCCGAGGCCGGCGCGGCCATGGTGCCGTTTGTTGCCGAGGGCGAGGCATGGGACGGCGAGCTGGTCAACACCGGCCGCCGCTTCGTCACCGCCATCGGTGCGGGCACCACCTATCCCGACTACAAGCCGGCCCCGTTCATCGTCAGCCAGCAAGTCGAGGGCGTCGATCTCGTCACCGTCGTCACCGAGGGCATATTCTCCTACTGCGGCGTCAAGGTGAAGATCGACACCGACCGTCATATCGGACCCGAAACGGCTACAGTGCGCGCCGGGGGCGAGGCGATCGGCCATGTCACGACGGGCGAATACGGCTCGCAGATGCTGTCGCTGGGCGGCGTGCATCACCTGACCGGCGGCTCCAAGTCGGAAGGGCGCGCCACTTGCGACGCGATGCTCAATCTGTGCAACCGCAAGCCGGTGGAGCTCAGCATCGACGGCGGCGCCACCGTCATCGTCGAAGCCGGCAAACCACCTGTCATCGACGGCAAGCAGGAACACCGGATGCGTGTCGGCTGCGGGTCGGCCACCATCGGCATGTTCGCCACGCAATGGCGCGGGCTGGTCGACGAGGTGGTGGTGGTCGACGACCACATCACCGGCGTCGTGTCCGAGCATCAGGCCGGCAAGGTGCTGGGCTGGCAGGACACAGGCATAAAGATCATCGGCCGCCGCTCGACGCCGGGCCGCTATTTCAAGGTGTCCGAGCCCGGCCTCGGCTGGGGCGGCACCAGCATATCCGACCCGCTGTCGATCCTCGGCGAATGGAACGCCAAGAAGGGCGCGCGGGCGGGCCTGTCGCTACTGATGGTTTCGACCACCGGCGAGCAGTTTGCCTATTACGAACTCGATGACGACTTGAAGCCGGTGCAGAAACCGTTTCCTGACCGGCTGCAAAAGTCCGTCGGGCTGATCGAGGACAATTGCGAGCCGGCGCTGTGCACCGTGCTGTTCATCGGCGGCGCCGGTGGTTCGCTGCGCGCTGGCGTCACTGAAAACCCGGTCAATCTCACCCGTTCCGTGCAAGGCCTGACCACTTATGTGACGGTCGGCGGCGCGCCGGTCTATGTCTGGCCGGGCGGCGGCATCACGCTGATGGTCGATGTCACGCGGGTGCCGGAAGGCGCCTTTGGTTATGTGCCGACCCCGGCGCTGGTGGCGCCGATCGAATTCACCCTGCGCCGCGACGACTATGTCAGGCTTGGCGGCTACGAGGCCGAAATCCGCAGCGTCGAGGATATCATTGCCAAAGGCGGCGAGTATCTCAATCCGCGCCGCGGCACGGGTGCCGCGGCCGGCAATCCATGGCCGCCGCTGGCACAATTGCACCGCGTTCGCTCCAACGGGGCCGGGTGATGTCCGGCCCGCAAGCGCATTGGCTGCAGGACGGCAAGCGGCTGCATCTGAACCACGGGCCGATCGACCTGATCGTCGAGGCCTTCGGCGAGGCGCACGAATGCCGCAAGGCCTATGAGCAGGCGGTTACGCGTTTCCAGACCATCTTGCCAGAGCTGGTCGAGGAATTGCCGGAATTGCGCCAGCCGGCCACGAGCCGACCGCGCGCGTTCGCCGGTTCGACAGCGCGGCGCATGGAAGCGGCTGTGGTGCCGTTGGCGAAAGATTTCATCACACCCATGGCCGCCGTCGCCGGTTCGGTAGCCGACGAAATGCTCGGGGCGATGCTTGCCGGCCGGAAGCTTGACCGCGCCTATGTCAACAATGGCGGCGACAGCGCCATCCATCTCGGCGCCGGCCAGTCGATGACGCTTGCCATCGCCGGCACCGGCCACGGTTTGGCAGACCGTGTCGTCATCCATGGCGGGGATGGCGTGCGCGGCGTCGCCACCAGCGGCTGGCGCGGGCGCTCGTTTTCGCTTGGGATTGCCGACGCCGTCACAGTGCTGGCGCGGACCGGGGCCGAAGCCGATGCCGCCGCGACGCTGATTGCCAATGCCGTCGACCTGCCCGGCCATCCGGCCATCCGGCGCGTGCCGGCGCGCGATCTGGCGCCGGACAGCGACCTCGGCCACCGGCCGATCACGCAAGAGGTCGGCGCGCTTTCCTCAACGGAAATCGCCATGGCGTTGGACGGTGGACTTGCCGTCGCCGAAGATTTCCGCCGCAGGGGATTGATCGCCGCATCGGCGCTGTTTCTTGCCGGCCAGACCCGCATCAGTGGTTCCATGGCGCTTGCCGCGCCCGACAAAAGTCCAGGGAAGGAAGTTGCCCATGCCTGAGTTTCCGATCCGCAAGATCGCGGTTCTGACGGAGGAGATCTTCCACGACGGCGGGCCGGTGGCCATGGTGCCGCGCCGGCGCGCCGCTGCAATGGCGCTAGTCAAGAACCCGTTCGCCGGGCGCTATGTCGAAGAGTTGCAGAGCGCCATGGACGATCTGAAGCCGCTCGGCCTGCTGTTGGCCGACCGGCTGATCGCGGCGCTCGGGGGCGACGTGAAACAGATCGACGGCTATGGCAAGGGCGCCATTGTCGGCACATCAGGCGAACTCGAACACGGCGCGCTTTGGCATGTGCCTGGCGGCTACGCCATGCGCGAGCGGCTCGACGACGCCAAGGCGATCGTGCCGTCGGCAAAGAAGGTCGGCGCCTTCGGCTCCAGGCTTGACGTGCCGCTCGGCCACATCAATGCCGCCTATGTGCGCAGCCATTTCGACGCCATGGAAGTCGGCATCAACGACGGCCCGCGCCCCGACGAGATCCTGTTCTGCCTCGCGATGACCTGCGGCCCACGCGTGCACGACCGCATGGGCGGCCTGGCGGCCGGGGATATCAAGGCCTGGGACGGGCTGCGGTGAGCGCCGAGGACAATCTGCTGAAGCTGGTCGAGGCCGAAGAGCCTGACGAGAACGACTATCGCTTGCAGGAGCAGGTCGGCTTCATCCTGCGCAAGGCGCATCAGCGCCACGTCTCGATCTTCGCTGCGCATATCGCCGATCTGACGCCGCCGCAATTCGCGGCACTGGCCAAGCTGCGCGATGTCGGGGAGACCTCGCAGAACCAGCTCGGCACGCTGATTGCCATGGACGCGGCGACGGTGAAGGGTGTCATCGACCGGCTGAAGGCGCGCGGCCTGGTCGATCTCTCCAAGCATGAGGTCGACAAAAGGCGGCTGCTGGTCAATTTGACCGCTGAAGGTCGCGACGCGGTCGAGCGCCTGATCCCGCTTGCCCGCGAGATCACGCAGGAAACGCTCGCGCCGCTCTCGGCCAAGGAGATCGCCACATTCATGAAGCTGCTGGCCAAGCTGGCCTAAGTCCCGACAGGCCAGAGCGTCTTTCGCACAAGGTAGCGTTCAGAGCTTGAACGCCTCCGAAGAAAGCTCCCGCAGCTTTGGGAAGACGCCCTTGCCGCCAGTGATGACCAGTGTTCCGTCCAGCAGCACCGTCTTCGGATCGGATTTCACGACCATGCCGCCGGCTTCCTCGACCAGAAGCATGCCGGCCAGGCAATCCCATGCGTTCATGTGCTCCTCGACATAGCCGAGCAGCCGGCCGGCGGCGACATAGGCGAGCATCAAGGCGCCGGATGCGTTGCGAAAGAAGACGCCGCCTTCGGCCAGCAGCATGCGGACCAGCACGGCGACATTTTCGGTGTTGGCACGGTTTGAAAATCCGGTCCCGACGGATCCTTCTTCCAAGCTGGTGCTCGCACTGGTCTTGATCGGCCTGCCGTTGACGAAGGCGCCACCGCCGAGCCGGCTGTGAAACGTCTCGCCGGTCGACGGTTCGTGGATCACGCCAACCACGGTCTCGCCATGCAGGGCGCAGGCGATCACCACGCACCAGGCCGGGATGCCGCGCACGAAATTGGCGGTGCCGTCGATGGGATCGATCACCCAGACATAGCCCGTCGAACCCGCGACCGACGCGTGCTCCTCGCCGACGATGCCGTCTTGCGGATAATCGGCGGCAATGGCGGCGCGGATAAACAGTTCGACCTCGCGGTCTGCTTCGGAGACCAGGTCCTGATGGCCCTTGCTCTCGATGGTCAGGCTGTCGAGGTCGCGGAAGTATTTCAGGCCGAGTTCGCCGGCACGCCGCGCCAGTTCGATGGCAAACTGCATGCGTGCATCATGGTCATTTTTCATGGGCGGCGCTCGATCTTGCGGAAGGGTGCCCCGCCCTTAGCAGAAGCACCCTGTATCCTCCAAGCCAAGAATCAGGCCGCCTGCGAAAGGGATTTGTGGGCCTCGGCCAGGATCTCGAACGACCGCACGCGGGCCGCGTGGTCGAATATCTGCGCGGTGACCATCAGCTCGTCGGCGCCGGTGCGGCGCACGAACGCGTCGATGCCTTGCCGGACCGTTTCCGGAGACCCGACGACCGCGCAGGACAGCGCCTGACCAAGCATGGTCTTGGCCATCGGATCGAGATCGCGGTCATAGTTCTCGACCGGTGGCGGCAGCCGACCGGGCCGGCCTGTGCGCAGATTGACAAAAGCCTGTTGCAGCGAGGTGAACAGCAAGCGCGCCTCGGCATCGGTGGGCGCCGCAAAGACGTTGAGGCCAAGCATCACATGCGGCTTGTCGAGCTGTTCCGACGGTTGGAAGCGTGAACGGTAGACATCCAGAGCGTGGTCGAGTTCCGCCGGCGCGAAATGCGAAGCAAAGGCATAAGGCAGGCCGAGCATGGCGGCGAGCTGCGCTCCGTAGAGGCTGGAACCGAGGATCCAGATCGGCACGTTCTGGCCCTCGCCCGGCACGGCGCGGATGCGCTGGCCTTCCGCGGCCGGCTGGAAGTAGCCCATCAGCTCGACGACATCCTGCGGGAAATTGTCGACGCCGGCCTCGAGGTTGCGGCGCAAGGCGCGTGCCGTGCCCATGTCGGTGCCGGGCGCGCGGCCGAGGCCGAGATCGATGCGGCCCGGATGCAAGGCGGCCAGCGTGCCGAACTGTTCGGCAATCACCAGCGGCGAATGGTTGGGCAGCATGATGCCGCCGGCCCCGACACGAATGGTCCTGGTGCCGCCGGCGACATGGGCAATGACGACCGCGGTGGCGGCACTGGCGATGCCCGGCATGTTGTGATGCTCGGCCAGCCAATAGCGCTTGTAGCCCAGTCGCTCGGCATGACGGGCAAGATCGAGCGAATTGGCGAGCGACTGCGAGGCATCGCTGCCTTCGATGATCGGCGACAGGTCGAGAACGGAAAGAGCGGTCATGACGGGATCCTGTGTAGGGACCGCATGTAGGGAGCGCCCGGCGACGCCGCAAATTCAAAAATATTGATCAGCTCTTTGCGGATTCCGTGTCGGCGATGTCATCGTCCACGACGACGGCCGTGTGCTGCGCGGCGAGGAAGTTGCCGACAGGGCTGAGCCCGTCGAAATGATCGCAGAACACCTTGATGACGACCAGCAGCGGAACCGCCATCAAGGCGCCGACGAAACCCCAGAGCCACGACCAGAATGCGATGGCGATGAAGATCGCCACGGCGTTGATCTCAAGGCGGCGGCCGACCACCATCGGTGTCACGAACTGGCCTTCGACGATGTCGCACACCAGCACGAAGGCCGGCGCCAGCAGCGCGTAGGAGATGGTGTCGAAGCTGATCAGCGCCATGATCGCGACCAGAACGATGGTCATCAGCGCCCCGACATAAGGCAGGAAGTTGAACAGGGCGGCGGCGACCCCCCAGACCAGCGGGTTGGGCATGCCGAGCGCCCACAAGCCAAGGCCGATCACCGTGCCGAGGCCGACATTGATGATGGTGACGGTGAGCAGATAGTGCGAAATTTCCCGTTCGACGTCGTAGACGACGCGCAGTGCGCGCTTCTTTTCGCTGAGGCTGGCGAAGGACTGGATGATCTTCTCATAGAACATCGTGCCCGAAGCGAGCAGGAACAGCGACAGCACGAAGATGATGGTCAGGCCTGTTCCCGCCGACAGGATGTTGCTGGCCGCCGACGACAGGATGCCTGATTGGGCGACCGCCACCTTCTGGATGCCGGCCTCCTGCGACGTCTCGGTCAGTTGCTCGATCTGGTGCGAGATCTGCATGATCCTCTCGAACGGACGCCGCAATTGCGCCAGCCGTTCGGTGAGTTGCTGGCCGATCGACGAGGTGTTGTTGATGAGGTCGATAACCGGGCCGCTGAGCAAATAGCCGGCGCTGGCAAAGATGCATATCGACAACAGCACCAAAAGGGTCGCCGAAATCACTTCGGGGATGCCATGCTTGCGCAGCAGCCGGACGATCGGCGTCAGCGTCAACGCCAAGAGGAAAGCCAGCATCACCGGCATGAAGAAGGCGCGGGCGAAATAAAGCGCGTAGATGGCCATGAACAGGAAGATGCCGATGAGCAGCGAACGCATCAGATGCGTGTCCGCGCGAGCCGCGACGCGCGGGTCTTCAGCCTCGGCAACGCCTGTGCCCAAAGCGGCGGGTTCGGCCTTCATCATGGACCCTCACCGGCGCACCGCAATTGGTGCAATCCGTTGACGAAAACGCCTCTACCGCCGCTTGGGTTCCGTTAGCCGGGCAAGGCCCGGAGCGCGGACCTCCCGCTGACCTATGCAACGGGCGCCGGCACCGCGGGCGCGGACTTCGCTGTTTCCTTGCGTACGATCGGCGCCACCCTGGTGCCGTAGAGCTCGATCGCCTTCATGATCTTGGCATGCGGCATGGTGCCGATCGCCATCTGGAGCAGGAAGCGGTCATTGCCGAATATCCTGTGCTGGGCGACGATCTTCTCGGCCACCTGCTCGGGATTGCCGACGAACAGTGCGCCATTGGGGCCACGCGACTGATCGAAATGCGCCCGCGACGTGGGACCCCAGCCGCGCTCGCGACCGATGCGGTTCATCACTTCGGCCTGTGGGCCGTAGAAATCATCGGCCGCCTGCTCGGTCGTTTCGGCAATGAAGCCGTGCACGTTGATGCTGGTGGCGAGGCTTGCCGGATCGTTGCCGGCGCGCTTGGCCGCCTCCCGGTAGAGATCGAACAGCGGCGCGAAACGCGCCGGCTCGCCGCCGATGATGGCGAGCGCCAGCGGCAGGCCGAGGGCCCCGGCGCGCGCTGCCGATTGCGGCGTGCCGCCAATAGCGATCCAGACCGGCAGCCTGGCCTGGAACGGCCTGGGATAGACGCCGCGATCGTTGATCGGCGCGCGCAGATTGCCGGACCAGGTGACCTTCACATGATCGCGGATGGCAAGCAGGAGGTCGAGCTTTTCGGCGAACAGCTCGTCATAGTCTTCGAGATTGTAACCGAACAGCGGGAAGGATTCGATGAACGAGCCGCGCCCGGCCATGATCTCGGCGCGGCCGCCCGACAGAAGATCGAGTGTGGCGAACTGTTGGAAGACGCGCACCGGATCGTCGGAGGACAGAACGGTGACCGCGCTGGTCAGCCTGATGCGCTTCGAGCGCTCGGCGGCAGCGGCCAGCGCCACGACCGGTGCGGAGGCGGCATAGTCAGGCCGGTGATGCTCGCCGAGACCGAAGACGTCGAGGCCGACCTGGTCGG
Source organism: Mesorhizobium sp. CNPSo 4670 (assembly GCF_057784235.1). Taxonomy (NCBI): domain Bacteria; kingdom Pseudomonadati; phylum Pseudomonadota; class Alphaproteobacteria; order Hyphomicrobiales; family Phyllobacteriaceae; genus Mesorhizobium; species Mesorhizobium sp. CNPSo 4670. The sequence continues at coordinate 192,514 of NZ_JBWJFQ010000011.1, forward strand.
CCAGTTCGACCTCCTCAATCAGGTTGCGCAGCCGTTCATGCGGGCCAATCGCGCCGGGGCCGTGCTGTGGGCTGACGTCGGCGAAGGTGTAGAGACCGAGTTCCATTCGAATGTCATCCTGGTGTTGGAGTTTCGGGCTAGAGGTAGCCATCGACCCGCCTCGCCGCCAGAGGGGCGGACGGTGAACAGTGCATGCCGGTTCCGGTCGAAAATACGTCTCCCAGGTGCAACATTGCGGAATTTCATGGCTGGCATGCCGTTTTGGCGCTTGAACTCTCGGCATTCGCGCGTATGTAAGCCTCGCGAATTGACTTCAGGGAAGTGGACTTGGCTATCTACAGGGAAAAAGACATTTTCGAGCGGCGCAATGCCGCAAACGAGGCAAAGAAGGCGCTTCTGGAGCGCTTCAAGTCAAAGCCGGCAGCAGACGATCCGACGGTGCTGGCACGACAGGCCGAACGCAAGGCAATCCTCGAGGCTCGCCAGATACGCGAGGCTGAAAAGGCCAGGCTGAAGCAGGAAAAGCTGGCACGCGAGGCGGTCGAGAAGGCCGACCGCGAGGCAGCAGCCGAAGCGGCACGCATCGCGGCCGAAGAGGCAGCGCAGGCTGAAGCCAAGATTCGGGAAGCCGAAGAAAACGAGCGCATCGCCCGTTTGCTGGCCGACGAAGCTGAACGCAAGGCCAAGCGCGACGCGCGTTATGCGGCGCGCAAGCAGCGCACTGGCAGGACGCCTCCAGGCTTCTCCGCGCGCTAGCCTCCCAGCAACGGAGCAATCTGCTTCGAAGATCAGGGTCGCCTTGCAGCGGCCCTGAACGTGTTTGTCCAATGCCTGTCGCCCAAAAGTGGCTTCCGGTTTTGGGAGGACGGCGTGCGCAGGAACAGCACCCCAAAGCACGCCCGTTCAAACGCGACGCGCTTTGGCGGTATGATCAGGCGGCGAACTTCAGCCCTATGATGCCACTTACGATGAGCGCGATGCAGGCCAGCCTGATCGGGGTGGCCGGCTCGCCGAGCAGCCAGATGCCGAGTAGTGCCGTGCCGACGGTGCCGATGCCCGTCCAGACCGCGTAGGCGGTGCCGACGGGCAGCGCCTTCAGCGCCAGGCCGAGCAGAGCGAGGCTGACGATCATCGAGGCAACGGTCAGCACGGTGGGCACCAGCTTCGAGAAGCCGTCCGTGTATTTGAGGCCGATTGCCCAGCCGATCTCGAACAGGCCGGCAAAAAACAGAAGAGTCCACGCCATAGACAACGCTCCATCAAGGCATCGGACCGAATTCGGATTCCGATGCTCATCAACAATGGCGGGTCGTCCCGGCCGGATTTTCGGGGAAAGTGCGAGGTCGTCCCCGCCCCGCTAATATAAGAAATTCGAGCGCTCGATCAACAACGACCGGCAACAACGTTGCCGGTCGCAATCCCGTTCGGACGGGTTTTGACCGGACCTACTTGTCCTTGAGCTTCATCGCCTTGACGGGCGGCGCCTTCAAGGCTGGAGCCGGGGCGGGCTTCTTGGCATCCTTCTTCGGCTTGCGGGCTTCCTTGCCTGCCTTCATCGCACCTTTAGCCATGATTCGTTCCTCCGATTGCGGGAAGCGAAGTGAAACAAGAGAAACGTCCGACTGCAAGAGGCTAGCGCCAATCGACGTCGCCAGCCGACCGCTTTCAACCGGTTTCAAATTTGCTCGTAAACCATGCCGGTCCGTGCCATGGTCATCTTCGCACTGCAGCATCAGCCCGGCCTTCCGCCAAGCGATGAACAGGCAGGCCGGTCAGGACGACAATGCGAATCCACATCGGCTGCGAGATGAGCTTCGACTTTCCGCAGGAAACGCCGCTCATCGCAATGCTGAATGTCCACTATTCCCGCGCCTCCGACCTCGAGCGGCCCGACTTCTTGACCTCCAACCCGCCAGTGCCGATCGAGAGTTATCGCGACAGTTTCGGCAATTGGTGCAACCGGTTCGTCGCTCCGCCAGGGCGGTTCACCTTCGGCACCGACGCGGTGATCCGCGATCCCGGCACCTTCGAGATGGGCGACCTGATGGCCTGGCAGCACGAGGTGCGCGACCTGCCGGCGGATACGCTGCTGTTTCTGCTGCCCAGCCGCTTTTGCGAGAGCGACCTTCTGGCGAGCGAGGCGTGGCGGCTGTTCGGCCACACGCCGCTCGGCATTGCGCGCGTGCAGGCGGTCTGCGACTTCGTCCACAATCATATCGTCTTCAACTACGGCAATGCGCGGCCGACACGTACCGCGGCGGAAGCCTATCGCGAACAAAGTGGTGTCTGCCGCGACTTCGCGCATCTCGCGGTCACCTTCTGCCGGGCGCTCAACATCCCGACGCGCTACTGCACCGGCTACATCAGCGACATCGGCACGCCAAAGCCGTGGTCGAGCATGGATTTCGCCGCCTGGATGGAAGTCTATCTCGGCGGCCGCTGGCATGCCTTCGACCCGCGCAACAATGCGCCGCGCATCGGCCGAATCCTGATCGCCTCCGGTCGCGACGCCGCCGACGTGCCGCTGACCCATATCTTCGGGCCGGGCACGCTCGCCGGTTTCAAAGTTTGGACCGACGAGATCGTCGAATAGCCGACCGAACGAGCCGACGGTTCGCGCGTTGTGTTGTCTTGTGGAGCTTTGACGGGGCTGGCCGTTAGGTTGGCGCCTTGAACAGGGGCAGCATCATGGCCGGGCATGGCGGCTCAAAAAGGGTGATCTACGCAGCGCTCGCCGGCAATCTCGCCATCGCACTGACCAAGTTCGCCGCCGCCTTCTTCACCGGCAGTTCGGCGATGCTGTCGGAAGGCGTGCACTCACTGGTCGATACCGGCAATGGCGGCCTGCTGCTCTATGGCATGCACCGCGCCGCCCGCCCGCCCGATCGGACGCATCCGCTCGGTCACGGCCGCGAACTCTATTTCTGGAGTTTCATCGTCGCCCTTCTGGTCTTCGCACTGGGCGCCGGCGTCTCCTTCTACGAAGGCGTTATCCACATCATGGCGCCGGAGCCGGTGGTCAACGCCAAGGTGAACTACATCGTTCTTGGCCTGTCCTTCCTGTTCGAGGGCAGCTCCTGGCTGGTGGCGCTGAGGGAGTTCCGCAAGCAGAAGGGCAAGCAGGGCTGGCTGCAGGCCGTGCAGTCGAGCAAGGACCCCAGCGTCTACACCGTGCTGTTCGAGGACAGCGCAGCCCTACTCGGCCTGATCGTCGCCTTCGCCGGCATCCTTGCGGCAGAGCTGCTGGAGATGCCGGAACTCGACGGCGCCGCCTCGATCGGCATTGGGCTGATCCTGGGCGCGACGGCGATCTTCCTGGCCCGCGAAAGCAAGGGGCTGCTGATCGGCGAGCCGGCCTCCCCAGAGGTGCAGGGACACGTGCTGGCGATCGTCCAGCAGGATCCGGCGGTGCAGCAGGCGAACGGCGTTCTGACCGTCCACATGGGACCGCAAGAGATCGTCGCTGCTCTCAGCATCGAGTTCGAGGATCACCTGACGGCGCCGGAGATCGAAGCCTGTGTGGAGCGCCTGGAGGCGCGGCTGAAGACAGAGATGCCGGAGATCACCCGATTGTTCGTCAAACCGCAGACGACAGGGACCTGGGAACGGCGGCGCAAGATTGTTGAAGCCGCGTCAGGAGACGAGCCGGATCGGGCCGGTTAAGATGCCGGCGAAGCAGGGAGAAACAAGATGAAAATCGACGGCGGCTGCCACTGCGGCGCTATCACCTACGAGGCGGAGGTCGACCCGGAAAAGACCTCGATCTGCCACTGCACCGACTGCCAGAAACTGACCGGCACGGCCTTTCGGGTGACTGTTCCGGCGCCTGAGGATCATTATCGGATCACCAAAGGTATGCCGAAAATCTATATCAAGACCGGGGCAAGCGGCGCCAAGCGCGCCCAGGCTTTTTGCGCCCACTGCGGTTCGCACCTTTACGCCACGTCGGTTGGAGATGGTCCGAAGGTCTATGGAATTCGAGCGGGAACCGCGCGGCAACGCGAGGATTTGATCCCGACAACGCAGAAATGGCACAGTTCAGCGCTGCACTGGTTGCCGGAATTCCAGGGCATGACCACCGTGGAGGAGCAATAGCGCTCCTCAGGCGTCAGTCGTCGCCTTCGACGACCCTCAGCCTGAGCTGCCCGGTCTTCGAATCGGCGACGCGGGTCCCTGTCTCGACCTTCGCGGCGGCAGCCCGTGGCGCGGCGTCCGGGCCGGCATCCCCGTCGGGCTGCGCGCCGAACTCCAGCGCTTCGATCTTCTGGCCGCGCCTGGTGACCTTCGACGTCGAGACGAGGATGTCGTCGATGTCCTTGGCCGACTGGCCGAAATGGATCTGCAGCTTGCGCACCCGCTCGTCGACGCGCGCAACGTCTTCCATCAGCCGGATGACCTCGCCCTGGATCAGATGCGCCTGTTCGCGCATGCGGGCGTCCTTGAGGATCGCCTGGATGACCTGGATCGACAGCATCAGCAGCGACGGCGAGACGATGACGACACGGGCGCGGTGCGTCTTGTGGACGATGGCCTCGAAATTCTCGTGGATCTCGGCGAACACCGATTCCGACGGCACGAACATGAAGGCGGTGTCCTGCGTCTCGCCCTGGATCAGATATTTCTCCGATATATCACGGACATGGATTTCGATGTCGCGGCGGAAGGCCTGGGCAGCAACCTTCTGCAGGTCGACGCCATCGGCGGCGCGGATGGCGTTCCAGGCTTCGAGCGGAAATTTGGCATCGATGGCAAGCGACGGCGCGCCATTCGGCATCTTCACCAGGCAGTCCGGCCGGCTGCCGTTCGACAGCGTTGCCTGGAACTCGTAGGCACCGTGCGGCAGGCCATCGGCAACGATCGCCTCCATGCGCGATTGGCCGAAGGCGCCGCGCGTCTGCTTGTTGGAGAGGATCGCCTGCAATTGCACGACCTGTCCGGCAAGCGACTGGATGTTGCCTTGAGCGGTGTCGATGATCGCCAGCCGTTCCTGCAATTTGGCCAGGCTCTCATGCGTGGATTTGGTCTGCTCGGTCATGGTCTGGCCGATGCGGCCGGTCATGGCGTCGAGGCGCTGGCCGATCGACTGCGTCAGCTCGGCTTGGCGTGCCCCGAACACTTCGGCGATGGCGCCCATGCGGCCCTGCATCTCGGCCTGGCTTTGCAAGATGCCGGCCATTCGTGCCTCGGCGTCGCGGGCATGATCGGCGGCCTCAGCGGCGGCGACGGCGCGTGCCTTGGCCGACCGCCACAGCGCGATGACAAGCGCCACGAACAGGCCGAGAAACAGCAATGCGCCGACGGCCAGCGCATGGCCGAGCGTGATCGTGGAGGCGCCAAGCCGGGCGACAGGCTCCGAAAGGATGGATGTCAGATCATTCATGTGGACAGCATAGCCGATTCGCGGGGCTGGCACAGATCAAAACGTGAACGGCGCCCCGGCGCCCCGGTTGACGCTTTTCGCTGGAGGTCTTAGGTGGAACGCCATGCCGATCAAGCCGCTCATCATCCTTCCCGACCCCATCCTGCGCCAGGTTTCGAAGCCGGTGGAGCGCGTCGACGGGACTTTGCGCAAATTAGCCGACGACATGCTGGCGACCATGTATGACGCGCCCGGCATCGGGCTGGCGGCTATCCAAATCGGCGAACCAGTGCGCATGCTGGTGATCGATCTGGCCAAGGAAGACGAGACGCCGGCACCGCATGTCTTCATCAACCCGGAAATCCTGAGCAGCGCCGACACGCGCTCGGTCTACGAGGAAGGCTGCCTGTCGATCCCGGACTACTACGCCGAGGTCGAACGCCCGGCAGGCGTGCGGGTCAAATATCTCGACCGCGACGGCAAGCTGCAGGAGATCGAGGCCGAGGGGCTGATGGCGACCTGCCTGCAGCACGAGATCGACCACCTCAATGGTGTCTTGTTCATCGACCACATCTCGAAGCTGAAGCGCGACATGGTGGTGAAGAAGTTCAAGAAGCTGGCCAGGGACAAAGTGCCGGGCAAGATGGTGGGATAGGGGCATGCCCCTTCGCGTCATCTTCATGGGCACGCCGGAGTTTTCGGTGCCGACGCTGCGGGCCATCGCCGAGGCCGGACATGATGTCGCAGCCGTCTATACGCAGCCGCCGCGCGCCGCCGGACGACGCGGGCTGGAGTTGACGCCGTCGCCTGTGCAGCGCGAGGCCGAGCGGCTGGGCATCGAGACGCGCTCACCGGTATCGCTCAAAGGTGAGGCCGAGCAGGCCGCTTTCCGCGCCCTGCGGGCCGATGTCGCAGTGGTGGTCGCTTATGGCCTGCTGTTGCCGAAGGCGGTTCTGGAGGCACCCCGGCTTGGCTGCATCAACGGCCATGCCTCGCTTTTGCCGCGCTGGCGGGGTGCCGCGCCCATCCAGCGCGCGATCATGTCCGGTGACAGCGAAACCGGCATGATAGTGATGCGCATGGAAGAGGGCCTGGACACCGGCCCGGTGGCAATGGTTGAAAAATGCGCCATCGAACCCGATATGACAGCCGGCGATCTGCATGATCGGTTGATGAGCGTCGGTGCTGCACTGATGGTGGAAGCGCTGGCGCGACTGGAAAGGAACACCCTGAGATTTACCGCACAAACTGTGGAAGGGGTGACCTACGCCAAAAAAATCGATAAATCCGAGACTCGCGTGGACTGGACTCGCTCGGCGAGCGAAGTGCACAATACCATTCGCGGCCTGTCGCCCTTTCCCGGGGCCTGGTCCGAGATTGCAATTGGCGGCCGCCAGGAGCGGCTGAAACTGCTTCGCTCGACGCTATCGCAAGGCGCCGGCGAGTCGGGAGGAATTCTCGATGACCGGCTGACGGTCGCCTGCGGGGCAGGTGCGATCAGTCTGGTCGAAGTTCAACGGGCGGGCGGAAGGCCCGCTGCCGCGTCGGAATTCCTGCGCGGGGCCAAGATCGAAAAAGGAATGAAATTCTCATGAGCATGATGTCGATACGCGCGGCGACGCCGCGAGATCGCGAGGCCATCCGCCTCGTCGAGGAACACGCTTTCGGCCAGCAGGCGGAGGCCGGACTGGTCGACGCGCTGGTGACCGGCGGCGACGCCGTCACCGAACTGGTGGCGGAAGAGGACGGCCAGGTGGTCGGCCACATCCTGTTTTCGCGGCTGTTCGTCCAGAGCGGCGGCAAGAACTTTGCGGCCGTGGCGCTGGCGCCGCTGGCGGTCGAGCCCTCGTTCCATGGCAGCGGCATTGGCGGCGCGCTGATCCGCGAGGCGCATATCCGCCTCAGGGATGCCGGCGAGACGCTGGCCGTGGTGCTGGGCGATCCGGCCTATTACAGCCGTTTCGGCTACAGCCATGCACGCGCCGAAAAGTTCGAGAGCGAATACCAAAGCGAGGCCCTGCAGGCCCTGACTTGGGGCGACGCCCCGGAAGCCGGCAGGCTGGTCTACGCCTCGGCCTTCGGCTCGGCACTCGCCGCGTAAGCGGCGTCTGCATTCGCCTCTAACTCAAAGAGATAGAGCATGATGTCGTCCGAAAGCCGCTTAACACTTTTCGGCATCATGCTCTAGCATGCCGCGTTTTCGCCTCGACATCGAATATGACGGCAGCCTCTTTGCCGGCTGGCAGCACCAGGCGGATCAGCCCTCGGTGCAGCAGGCGATCGAGCAGGCGATCCAAAAATTCTGCGGCGAAGAGGTCCGGTTGCGCGCCGCCGGCCGCACCGATGCCGGCGTGCATGCGACCGCCCAGGTGGCGCATGTCGACCTCGCCAAGGCGTGGGCGGGCGACAAGGTGCGTGATGCAGTCAACGCGCATCTACAGATGGCCGGCGCACATATCGCCGTCCTGAAGGCGACAGTCGTCTCAGACAGCTTCGACGCGCGCTTCTCTGCCACCGGCCGCCACTATGTCTACCGCATCCTCAACCGCCGCGCGCCGGCGGCGATCGACAAGGGCAAGGTGTGGTGGGTGCCGAAACGGCTCGACGCCGGCGCCATGCACGAAGCGGCGAAAGAGCTGCTCGGACGGCATGACTTCACCACCTTCCGCTCGACCCAATGCCAAGCCAACAGCCCGATCAGGACGCTGGAGCGGCTCGACGTGAGTCGAGAGGGTGACCTGATCGAGGTGAAGGCTTCGGCGCGCTCGTTCCTGCACAATCAGGTGCGTTCGATGGTCGGCTCCCTCAAACGTGTCGGCGAAGGCGCCTGGACCGTCGCCGACCTCAAAGCGGCGCTCGAGGCGCACGACCGCGCCGCCTGCGGTCAGGTTGCGCCGCCGGACGGGCTTTTTCTTATTGGCGTCGATTATCCGGAGATGAACCCGGAAAGGCTCTGAGACCCGATATCATCCGGCACGCTGATGCCGAGCAGCGCCTGCAGGCCGAACAGCGCCAGCAGCGAGGCCACGAACATGCCGACGAAAACGGCGGTGCCGATGGCTACCCCCTTGCCGATGGTGACGTTTGTCATGCGCCAGGTCAGCACCATCGACAGGGCAAACAGCAGCAACGACACAAGGCTCGAAACCTGGCTTGCCGACGACAGGAAAAGCCTGATCAGCGCCGAGGGCAGCATCAGCCAGGCGGTGATGGCCGAGGCCCAGTTGCTGGCAACGACATAATGGACGAAGCGGCCGCCAATGCCGGCGCGCGGCGCGACAAGTGCCAGAGCAATGAGCGGCAGCACCCAGGAGCCGATATCGACCGTCGCCAGGCGCAACAGCATGCTGAAGCGTCCGGCAAAGGCCTCGGGATCGCCGATCTCGTTGGCGATGCCGACCCAGCCGACGATCAGCGCGGGTGCAGCGACGATGATGGCGAAAAAGGAATTCCAGAAGCCGTCGGCCGATAGGTCGAGCAGGCGCAAGCCGTCGACCTTGCCGAGCATCAGCCGCCAGGCGCCCATCAGCGAAGCTTGGGTTTCGTCCGCTGAAAGCATGCTCATGCCTGCCCGAACCAGTCTTCGATGAAGCGCTGGTAGATTTGGGTCAGCGTTTCGAGATCTGCAATGGCGACGCGCTCATCGACCATGTGCATGGTCTTGCCGACCAGCCCGAACTCGACCACCGGACAATAGTCCTTGATGAAGCGCGCATCCGAAGTGCCGCCCGAGGTCGACAGCGCCGGCTCCTTGCCGACCGCCGACCTGATCGAGCCGCGCAACGTTTCGACCAGCCTGTCGTCGCGGGTCAGGAAGACATGGCTCGGCCGGTCGCGCCAGACGAGGTCGTAGTCGACCGGTGTCTTCTTGCCCTGCCGGTACTTCTTGCGTTTGGCCGCCTGATCGAGCCGGTTGTGGATTTCCGCCTGTACGGTCTCCGCCGTCCAGGTGTCGTTGAAGCGGATGTTGAAGGTGGCGGTCGCCTTGGCCGGAATGACATTGGTGGCCGGGTTGCCGACATCGATGGACGTCACCTCCAAATTGGTCGGCTGAAAATCCCTGGTTCCCTTGTCGAAGACAGGATGCAGCAAGGCATCGACCAGACCCATCAGCCCGCGCACCGGATTGTCGGCAAGCTGCGGGTAGGCGACATGGCCCTGGCGGCCATTGACGGTGATGGCGCCCGACATCGAGCCGCGGCGGCCGATCTTTATCATGTCGCCAAGCGCGTCCGGGTTGGTCGGCTCGCCGACGATCGAGGCATCCCATTTCTCGCCCCTGGAAGCCGCCCATTCGAGCAGCTTGACCGTGCCGTTGATGGCCGGCCCTTCCTCGTCGCCGGTGATCAGCAGCGACACCGAACCCTTCGGGCCGCCATTGTTCTCGACATGGCGCGCGACGGCGGCGATGAAACAGGCAATACCGCCCTTCATGTCGACGGCGCCTCGGCCATACATCTCGCCATTGGCGATTTCGGCGCCGAAGGGCGGATGAGTCCATGCGGCTTCGTCGCCGACCGGCACCACGTCGGTGTGGCCGGCGAACATCAGATGCGGACCGTTGCCGGAACGCCTGGCATAGAGGTTTTCGATGTCCGGCGTACCACCTTCCGAAAACACCGGTCGATCGACCAGGAAGCCGAGCGGTTTCAGCATCGTCTCCAGCGCGGTCAGCGCGCCGCCTTCGGCCGGCGTCACCGAAGCACAACGGATAAGGGCGGCAAGGTTTTCGGCGGGATCGGTCGGCAGCGTCATGGCAAAAGCGATAATCGAAAGCGGCGGGCCTGTCACGGCCAGACATAAGGACCAGTGATGGCGCCGACATTATGGTTTTCATGTCGTATAGTTGCGGGCCGGTGCGGAGCGACGGGATGGCAAATGCGGACAAGAGGATCGTCATTGCCGGCGCCGGCAGCATCGGCTGCTATGCCGGCGGTTGCCTGGCGCTCGCCGGGCGCCGGATGATCCTGTTGGCCCGGCCGCGTATCGAGGCGGCGTTGCGGCAGCGTGGATTGCGGGTCAGCGACCTTGAGGGCCGCGACCGCTCGATCAAGGCGGAGGCGCTTGCCGTCACCGCCGATCCGGCTGTCGCCCTGCCTCAGGCGGATGTGATCCTGGTCACGGTCAAGAGCGGCGCGACGCAGGATATGGCAGACCTCATCAGAGCCCACGCCCGCCGCGATGCGGTTGTGGTCAGCCTGCAGAACGGCGTCGACAATGTCGACAGGCTGCGCGCCGGGCTCGACGGCCGGGCGGTGCTGGCCGGCATGGTGCCGTTCAACGTGGTGCAATCTCCGGACGGCGAGTTGCCGCTGCGTGTGCACCGCGCCAGCGACGGCAAGGTGATGGTAGAAGACCGCGACGCCGGCCTGGTCGGCCTTCTCGGCGTCGAAGGGTTTGCGGTCGAAACCCATGGCGACATGAAGGCCGTGCTGTGGGGCAAGCTGCTGATGAATTTGAACAACGCGTTGGTGGCGCTGTCCGGCCTGCCGCTGGCAACCGAACTCGCCGACCGTCGCTGGCGGATGATCCTGGCCGGCCAGATCGACGAGGCGCTCGCGACGATGAAAGCGTCCGGCATCGAGCCGGCGCGGATCGCCGGCTTGCGGCCGGCACTCCTGCCGAAGGTGCTCAGGCTGCCGGACTGGCTGTTCAGGCTGCTGGCGCGGCGCATGCTGGCGATCGACCCGCAAGCGCGTTCGTCAATGTGGGACGATCTTCAGCGCGGCAGGCCGACGGAGATCGGCGAACTGCAAGGGGCGGTGCTCGGCCTTGCGGAACAGACGGGTACGCCGGCGCCCCTGCTTAATAAGGTTACCGCCTTGGTGCGCGCGGCGGAAGCGGGGCGGCTTGGCTCGCCGGGCCTGGCGCCGGAGCAGGTTGTTGCGCCGCCGGATGGGCCTCGATCAGCGTGATCTTCTGCCAGATTTTCCGTGACAGGTTGGACGCCAGGTTCTCGATGTCGTTGACGCCGTCGATGACCACGTCGTCATTGACCGACTGTGCGAATAGCGCGGCGATCTTGCCGGTGATCGACAGCATTTCGGAGCAATAGTCGAGGTAGCGCGCCAGGTCGGCGGCATTGGTGATGCGGGCCGGCGAGTGCGAGGTCGGCTTGAAATTGGCCGAAAGGGCTGCCGGATCCTTCGTCAGCTGGTGCATGTCGATGACATGGATCAGCGACCGCAGGCCGTGCAGCTGGCGAAACACCCGCTTGCGCTTGATGCGCTCCTCGGTGCGGACCAGTGCCAGGAAGCCGAGCACGGCGAGGATCATCATGTTGATGGTGGCTTCGATGCCTTGCACCGACTGGACCGCGTCATCGGCCTGGGAGATGTGAATGAGCGGCAGGATGGTGCCGACGAACAGGAAGACCAGCGCGCCGGCGACCACGGCGGCGACGATGAGACCGCGCAGCCACCAGATCGGCGCTTCGAGCGCCTGAGCCGCCTTGGTCAGGTCGCGCGATAGCGACACCAGTTCCGCGGCGACGCCGCGTAGTCCGGCGTTGGGAAAGCGCTCGGCGACGCGGCCCTCCAGCCGTTCGGCGGTGTCGATGATCAGTTTCGGATCAAGCGTGCGGTAGCGCATGTCCGATCGGCCCTCAGGGTTGGTCCGGCTCGTTGGTGCGCCGGCCATAGCGGTTGGGCCCAGGCTGCCCTGGAAACAGGCACAACACAAGGAAGGCGACGATCGAGACCACCGGCACGAACAGGATCAGCGCGGCAATGCCCGGCTTGTCGAGGTCGTGCAGTCGCTTCACCGCCAGGGTGACGTTCGACCATAGCGAGGCGATGAAGGCGATGAAGAAGATGAACGACCACATGTTGCTCTCGGCCGAGCCTTCCGGCACGAGCGTGAAGCGGTAGAGCGGAAAGGCCTGTATGATGGCGACGAGCAACCCGCCAAGAAAATAGGCCGCGCGACTGACGCGGCCCGAGGTCTTGAAAAAAAGCCAGGTGAGATCTGATCTGTCAGGCAAGCGGGTCCGGTCCATATTGATTGGCACCCCTGGTGCCTTCGAGAATGCCGAGCTCCACCAGCAGCCAGATGCCGCCGATAATGGGTACGAGGCCGATCAGCGTCCACCAGCCCGACTTGTTGCGGTCGTGCCAGCGTTTGGCATAGAGAGCAATCGCGAAATAGATCGATGCCAGTGCGAAGAGGATGCCGATGACGCCGACCTGGGCGCCACTGGCGGTGGTGAAACGTGTGCCGAGGATCGCATCGAGAATGAAAGCGATGATGCCGATAACGATGAATACGCCGATGCCAGCCCAGAACTTGCCACGGTTGATACGACCATCAAAGCTTGTGAGCAGATACTTCCAGTCCATGTCACCCCTCCATGTAGAACCAGCGCGACGGATTGTCGCGCCGGCGGAAGGTGCGCTCGCTTTGCGCAAAGATCAATCGCGCAGCAATTCGTTGATCGAGGTCTTGGAGCGGGTCTTGGCATCGACGCGCTTGACGATGACTGCGCAGTAAAGACCCGGGCCAGGCTCGTTGTTCGGAAAAGGCTTGCCAGGCAGCGAACCGGCGACAACGACGGAATTCGGGGGCACTTCGCCGTAGAAGATCTCGCCGGTGGCACGGTCGACGATCTTGGTCGACTGGCCGATAAAGACTCCCATGCCGAGCACCGAGCCTTCGCGCACGATGCAGCCCTCGACCACTTCCGAGCGCGCGCCGATGAAGCAATTGTCCTCGATGATGGTCGGGCCGGCCTGCATCGGCTCCAGCACGCCGCCGATGCCGACACCGCCCGACAGATGCACGTTCTTGCCGATCTGTGCGCAGGAACCGACCGAAGCCCAGGTGTCGACCATGGTGCCGCTGTCGACATAGGCGCCGACATTGACGAAGGACGGCATCAGCACGGCGCCCGGCGCGACATAGGCGGAACGGCGCACGATCGATGACGGCACGGCGCGGAAGCCTGCCTTCTCGAAATCGACGGCGCTCCAGCCGTCGAACTTCGACGGCACCTTGTCCCACCACACGGCCTGGCCGGGACCGCCCTTGATGATCTCCATCGGGTTGAGGCGGAAGGACAACAGCACGGCCTTCTTCAGCCACTGGTTGACATGCCATTTGCCGTCGGCCTGCCGCTCGGCGACGCGGACGGCGCCGCGGTCGAGCAGGTCGAGCGCCGACTGGATGGCGTCGCGGGTTTCGCCGCGGGTCGCCGTCGAAATCGTGTCGCGTTCCTCGAAGGCCTTCTCAATGGTCTTCTCGAGGCTCGCCAGATCGGGCTTCGACATGAATTTGCTCCATTACCAAGCTGTTAAGGGGCTGCGCCTTACCCTGTTTGAAGTCGCGCGGACCCCTGGCAGGCTTTGCCTGCCAGGGTCTTTGCATGTAGCAGGTCCTTGTCGCAAAACCGCCGGACACTTTCGCGGAACCTGCTTATGTTAAGGCTCAATGAGGGTCAATCGCGGCTGCGTCATGGGACGGCGCAAGTGAAGAATCTGGACGGGTAAGGCCATTATGACTCCTATGGAAAAGGCGGGGTGGACGCCGCTGCCGCATTCGGACGAGGATCTGGAGCGGTCGAAGAGCGTGCCGGACACGCCGCAGACGCGTGCCGAGACCTACCGGCTCGCCTGGAACGATCCCGAATTCATGACACGGCGCGAATTGCGCGCGGTCAGGTTGCAGCTCGAGCTCTTGAAGCCCGAGATGATCCTTGCCGAACGCGGCATCCGTTCGACGGTGATCCTGTTTGGCGGCGCACGCCTGCCGGAACCCGGCGGCGAGGCCTGGGCGGCCAAAAACGAGACGCAGAAGAAGAACCTCGAGGAAAACAGCAAATATTACGAGGAGGCGCGCAAATTCGCCCGCCTCTGCTCTCAGCAGTCGGCGGCTTCATACTACCGCGAATATGTCGTGGTGACCGGTGGCGGGCCCGGCGTGATGGAAGCCGGAAATCGCGGCGCCGACGACGTCGGCGCGCCATCGATCGGGCTCAACATCGTGTTGCCGCACGAGCAGGCGCCCAACGCCTATGTGACGCCGGAACTCTGCTTCAACTTCCACTATTTCGCCATCCGCAAGATGCATTTCGTCATGCGCGCCAAGGCGGTCGCGGTGTTTCCCGGCGGCTTCGGCACGATGGACGAGTTCTTCGAGACGCTGACCCTGATCCAGACCGGGCGCATGGAGCGCGTACCGGTGATCCTGTTTGGCAAATCCTTCTGGAAACGGGCGATCGATCTCGATTTCCTCGCCGAACAGGGCACGATCAGCCCCGGCGACCAGGACATCATCGATTTCGTCGACACCGCCGACGAGGCTTGGGGGATCATCAGCCGCTTCTACAATCTGTGAGAGCACTGACGGTTCGAGGTTCATCGAGATTCAGGTCAGGCCGAGCCGAAAACGGTGGGTTCCGAGAACCGGAGCGGAGCGTACGTTCGGCTACGGAAGCGCAGGAAGCCGCCGTTTGCAGGCCGGCATCACCTGAATATCCATGAACCTCAGGCGGTGACCTCGACGATCGCCGTCAAGAAGCCGGCGAGGTCGTCGGTGACGAAATCGACATCATCCTCGTTGGCTGGGTCGCGCTCCCAGATTTCCGAAAAGGTCGGCTCGAAATTGCGCGGCACGACGAGCACCGTTGTCATGCCCAGCGACTTCGGCACTGCAAGGTTGCGGGCAAGGTCCTCAAACATCACCGCATTGTGGCCGGTGACGGCGTGGAGTTCGGCGAATTTCTCGTAGGTCTGGCGTGCCGGTTTGGGATTGAGCCCGGCAGCGACGATATCGAAGATGTCATCGAAATGGTCGAGGATGCCGAGCTGGCGCGCGGTGCGTTCGGCGTGCCTGCGGTCGCCGTTGGTGAAGATGAACTTGCGGCCCGGGAGCTGGCGGATGGCGGTGCCGAGAACGGGATCGGGCACCAGCCATGAATAATCGATGTCATGCACCTTTTCGAGGAAATCGTCGGGGTCGATGCCGTGGCGCGTCATCAGCCCGTTCAGCGTCGTGCCATATTCCAGGTAGAGCTCCTTCTGCAGCTTGCGTGCCGCCTCGCGCGGCAACGCCAGCAGCTCGCCGACATAGGCGGTCATCTTGACGTCGATCTGCGAGAACAGATTCGAATGATGCGGATAGAGCGTGTTGTCGAGGTCGAACACCCAGTCGGTGACATGAGCGAAGCGGGCGGGGTCAGGCAGCGTGGTCATGCGCTCCTTATGGCATGAAACAGACATTCTGAAAGAGACTTTATCCACAACTTATGCGCGCCGAGAGTCGCGGAAATAGCGTCACCCTTCAAATTTTAAGCATCCGGGAAAGGTAGCCTTCAGGGCTTGCTGGCACAGAGGCAGACCTGTGGGAGCACGCGATGAGTAGTATAATTCTGAGATCCGCCGTCGTCGCTTTTGCCTCTGTCGCAACCTCCCTCCTGCTGACGCTGATCATCGTTCCGGCGATGGGATTTCCGGTCAACCGCACGATCTGGCTGACCACCACGCTCTGTCCGCTGGTCCTCGCCTGGGTCGCCAGCGCAAGCACTTTCTGGCAAAGCGACAGGCTGAAAAGCGCCCATCGCGACCTTGCCCGAGCCCATGCCCAGCTCGCCGCCGCGCATCGCCGCCTGGCGGACAAGGCGAGCCGCGACGACATGACCGGCATGCTCAACCGGGAAAACTTCTTTGCCGCCCTCGATGGTTCCCGCCGCAAGTCCGATCGCGGCGCGCTGCTGATCATCGACGCCGACCACTTCAAGAGGATCAACGACAATTTTGGCCACCTGACCGGCGATGACGCACTGCTCTTGATCGCCAGTGCGATCGAACGCGGCGTGCGCAGCGGCGATGTGCTCGGCCGCATCGGCGGCGAGGAGTTCGGCGCCCTCCTGCTAGGCGCCACCGAGCAGGAGGCAAAGCGCGTCGCCGAGCGCATTCGGCGCGAAGTCGAGCTGATCCGCTTCCGACCCGTCGACGAGCGGACCGTTCCGCTCACGGTCAGCATCGGCGGAACCGTCTGTGGCGAGGATGTCGGCGTATCGGACCTGATGCGCGCCGCCGACCGGCGCCTCTACCAGGCAAAGCACCGGGGCCGCAATCTGACGATCCTCGACACGGACATTTCCGAGGCGGCGTGATCAGGCGGCCGACCCGCAGGATCCGGCCGTTAAGGAAATCCTAACCCTGTTCGCACTCGGTTGCGCCGTTTACCCGGCTTTCGCTGCTTTGCGGGTAGCGTGGCACAATACTGGCTTCTGCCGCGATGCATGTGCCGTTCCGGGACCTGTCGTTCAGGGAACGCCATGCGTCGTCGAAGCCCCCACCCGAGAGACCAGTCATGAGTTTCTTCATCAAGAGAATATCCCGCCGCACGATCGTGCAGGCGCTGATCGCATTGCCTGCCCTGTCCCTGTTCCGCACGCTGCCCGACGCCGATGCCTCGCATGCTGATCCAAACCGGGCCGATCCAACCCGGGCCGACCCGAACGAGATCGTCGAGATCAATGGCTGGATCCTGAAGCGGAGCGATTTGGCATGATCTTCGACAGCTACGATGCGTTTCGCGCCGCCAATTTCGCCGCCAAGGTCTGCATCCTCGGCTCCGGCCCGGCCGGCACCACCATTGCCCGCAAGCTTGGTGCCGCCGGCATTCCGGTCGTGGTGCTGGAGGCCGGCTCGCGTGAATTCAGCGACGAGTCGCAGGATTTCTACCGTGGCACCACGGTCGGCGATTTCTACTTCGATCTCGACGTCACCCGGCTGCGGTTCATGGGTGGCAGTTCGAACCACTGGGCAGGCTGGTGCCGCGTGCTCGACAAGCAGGATTTCGAGCCGAAGGCCTGGGCGCCCGACACGGGTTGGCCAATTCGCCGCGCCGACATCGAACCCTATCTGCCGGAAGTGCACGATATCCTCGAACTTCCCGGTTTCCGGCCGGACGTGCCGGTCTCCGACGACATTCGCTGGGTTCAGCTGATCAAGAGCCCGGCGGTGCGCTTCGGCGAGAAATTCGCCGACGAGCTCGACAAGAGCGGGAACGTCGCTGTCGTGCTCAACACCTACGCTACTGAACTTGCCGGCGACGGCAAACGCGTGACGGGCGCCAGGCTGTGGTCCAACGGGCAGGATGCCGGCGCCTTCAGCGCGGACTATTTCATCGTCTGCACCGGCGGACTGGAGAATTCGCGCCTGCTTCTGTGGTCGAACCAGCGCTCGAACGGCGGCGTCGTGCCGAATGCGACGGCGCTTGGCCGCTACTGGATGGAGCATCCGACCTTCGAGGGCGGCAATGCCATCCTGGCCGACTATGGCGAGTTCGAAGTCGATGCCGTCAACGAGGCCTTCTTCTCGCCGACACCTGCCGCCATGGAGCGGCTACAGATCATGAATTTCGGCATCAGGCTGATCGAGACGCCCTATCCGGGCGTCAAGAGCCTGATCGCCGACCTCGCCTGCACGGCGCCAGACATGGCCGAATGGATGTCCGCCAAGCTCAGCCAGAATCTGCGCTGCGCGGCCCAGCTTTATGTTGCCTGGGAACAGGCACCGCTGGCCTCCAACCGGATCGAACTGTCGACGACCGATGTCGACCATGCCGGCGTGCCGCGCATCGAGCTGCACTGGAAGAAATCGGAGCTGGAACACCGCACCCTTCTCGAAGGGCTTAGACTGTTCGGCACGACGCTGATCGAGAAGAATCTCGGCCGGGTGCGCATTGCCGACTGGATCACCAATAGCGGCGACTACCCGACCAACGACGAGACGGCGGGCCATCACCATATGGGTGGCACGCGGATGGGCACCGACGTCACCAAGAGCGTTGTCGACGCCAACTGCAAGGTGCACGGCATGGACAATCTCTATGTCGGCGGCTCCTCGGTGTTCTGCACGTCGGGCGAATGCAATCCGACGACGACGATCACCGCGCTGGCCTGCCGGCTGGGTGACCATCTGAGCAAGGTGGTCACCGTCTGACGGTTCCACGGGAGCCGGCGCCAGTGATGGCGCCGGCTGATGTGCGGCATCGATTTTTTTGCGCAATTCCCTGAGGGAAAGCGCTACGCGCTTTTCCCGGAATTGCTCTGGCTCAGAAGCCGTAGACGGCGATGCGCACCAGAACCGCGGCAGCGGCCAGTGCCACGAGCAAAATGCCCAGGCCGATGGGGGATCCCCATCCGTACCATTCCATGGCCAGCTTGGCATATTTGAACTCTTCTTCATGCGAGAGGGGCGTACGCTGTTGAATCAAGCTCATTTTTTCACTCCATGATGGCGGCCGGCTCTTGCCTTGTGGGCGCTGCAACCGCATATTGTTGAGATGGTCTAAATGTTAGACAGATTGATAGTTAGATGATCGAAGTAAATCCGTCAAGCGGGAATCGAGCTGAAATGACGACGGCCATCGGCCTTGCCGTCATGCAATGGCAGGACGCTACGCAGGCCTATGACGAGGCGGTGGGTCTGAGGCTGGGGCTGAACATGGCCGAACGCCATTGCATCGGGCTGCTCCATGGCGGCCCGCAATCGGCCGGCGCGATCGCCACCGCAACCGGGCTGACGCCGGCCGCGGTGACGGCGCTGATCGACCGGCTGGAGGCGCGCGGGCTGCTGACGCGCACGCGCAGTCTCGAGGACAGGCGCAAAGTGGTGATCGAGGCGACCGAGGCGACGCGGGAACTGTCGGCGCGCTATTATGGCGCCATCGCGAAGGAGGGCGAAAAGGTCATCGCGACCTTCAGCGACGCCGAGCTCGCCACAATATCGCGCTTCGTCAACGCCGCCCTCGACCTGCAGCGCGCCCAGCTGGCGCGGCTGAAGGCCGGGTCGGACAACCCTGGGCGATAGGGGTGCGATGTGTTTGGCGGCGTTACTGCGATGTCGGCAGGCAACGGGACTATTTCGGCTGGACCCCATAGGCGACAAGAAACGCCCCCACCGAGGCATCCGCGTGCCGTTCCAGTTCGGCCTTGGAGCGCCGGTTGCTTCCCGTGAACATGGCTTCATTCATGGGAATCCAAAGAAGCATCCCAAAAAAGTGGCTGGCTGCCAGATAGGGATCACTGGTCTGTATCAGCCCTCGACTGGTGAGCTTTTGAAAGCAGGAAGCCATTGAGCCAAGCATGCGCTCGAAGCCCTTTTCGTACCAACTGCGGCCAAGCTGCGGCATTCGATCCGCATTGGCGATGATCAAGCGCCGCAGCTTCAACAACTCTTCATCCATGAGCGTCGTTATCAAACATCGAGCGAGCTGCTGTAGGCCACCTTCCATGAATTTTGCCTCGGAAAGCAGCGTCGTCACGGACTCGATGACATCGTTGGCCTGGGTAGCGGTTGCAAGAACGACTTCGCCGAACAGCGTCTCCTTGTCGGTGAAATGCTTGTAGACGGTCTGCTTGGAGGCCCCCGCCCTGGTGGCGATTTCCTCCATGCTGGTCCCGTCATAACCCTTGCCGATGAACGCCGTCGTGGCCGCCTTGATGATTTCACGATCCTTGCGTGCCGATCTCGTCTCACCGTCGATTTTCATGGCGACCTCCTTACCAGTACTAGACGGTACCGTTCCCGCATGATAGTCATGAAAACGGTACTGGACTGACTAGTACCTGTCAACGAAGGCAAGGCTTAGACCGATGACCAAGATGATCTTCATAAATCTGCCGGTGCGCGATCTGCAGGCAGCGACCAAGTTTTATCTCGCGATCGGCGGCACACTAAATCCGCAGTTCTCGAACGACCAAGCCAGTTCGATCATGTTCTCCGACTCGATTGGGGTGATGCTGCTGACGCACCAGCACTATGGCCAGTTCACAACGCGTCAGATCGGCGACGCCAAGCGCGACAGCCAGATGCTGATCGCACTCACCGCCGGCAGCAAGGACGAGGTCAATGCCACAATCGAGAAGGGCGTGGCGGCAGGCGGCCGCGCGGATCCCAACCCTGCGCAGGACCTCGGCTTCATGTTCAACCGCCACATCGAGGACCCCGACGGCAACGTCTGGGAGTTCCTGTGGATGAACCCCACGGCCATGCAATAGCCCAGCGGGATCACAGCGTCCAAAGCGCGTCGCGTCGACACGGATTTCATGCGACGCGCTTTGTGTTTCATGCAAGTCGTTCCCTGCGGAAACAATTCTCCTGGAATTGTTTAGACCGTCGCCGGGTCGAGCGCCGGCTGGCCCTTGCGGCGCGCGACGATCGCCTCGAAATCGGCAGTCTGGAAGGCATCGCGCAAGGCGTCGAACGACGGGAGCACGAAATAGGCGCGCTGGAATTTGTCGATCTCGTAGCCGGTGCGCATCACCGTTTCGAGGTCGAACGGCACGTGGTGGGCGTCCTTGCCGTCGACGGCGAACTGCAACTCGGTAAACGATGACATCAGGCCGGCCCCAAAGGCCTTCAGCTGCTGGCCGTTCTCCTGCATCAGGCCATATTCGGCCGTGTACCAGTAGAGCCGGGTGATCATCTCGTCGCCGCCCAGCGCAATGATGTCGCCGGCCTTGCGGCCATACATCTGCATGAAGTCGGCAAACACCGGCTGCGACAGCACTGGTACGTGGCCGAAGAAATCATGGAACATGTCCGGCTCGACAATGTAGTCGAGCTCCTGCCTGGTCCGCAGCCAGTTGGTGACCGGGAAGCGGCGGTTGGCGAGATGGTCGAAGAAAGGCGCGGCGGGAATGAGACCCGGCACGGCGACGATCTCCCAGCCGGTCAGCTTGCGCAGCTTGGCGCTGACGTCCTCGAAATCGGGAATGCGGTCGAGCAGGCCGAGCTTCTCGACGCCGTCGAGATAGGAGTGGTGGGCAAGCTTGCGCGTCAGTTTGGTCTGGCGGTCGCACAGCGTGCGCCACACCGCCTGCTCCTCGGTGCTGTAATCGTAACCCTGCGCCACGGTGAAATCGGCACGGCAGACCGAATAGTCACCACGCAACCCTTGCGCCGCGCAGTCGCGGGCATATTCGGCAACGCTCATCGTCGTCATGGTTCTCTCCCTGCAAGTCATGAATGGCGGACGTGCCGAAAGGATAACCGGATCTGCCGAGGCAAATCGGTTTTGATGATGGCTCGAGCGCGATATTCGGGATAACATTCACTCCAGAAACGCTTTCATGGAGTTAAAATGCCTCAATTCGATGATTTCGAGATCAAGATGCTCGATGTCCTGCAGCGCGACGGGCGCAAGCCGGTGTCCGAACTGGCGCAAGAGATCGGCCTGTCGACGACCCCGTGCGCACGACGTTTCGAGGCGCTGCAGGAGGCCGGCATCATCAAGGGTTTTGCCGCGGTGATCAGCCGCCGCGCGGTCGGCCTGATGGTCGAGGTGTTCATCCAGGTGCGCCTGGTCAGCCACAGCGACGGCTCGCCCGAAAGCTTCATTGCCGCCGTGCAGCGCATGGACGAGGTATCCTCATGCTGGACGATGACCGGCGACCACGATTTCCTGCTGCATGTCATGGTGCCCTCGGTCGACGAGCTCAACGCTTTCGTCATGCACCGGCTGATGCGGCTCGACGGCGTGCGTGACGTCCACACCCAGTTGGTGCTGCAGAACATCAAGGGCCCCGGCCACGTGCCGCTCGGCCACCTCAGGCGTTGATGGTGCCCGGCTTGCGCATCCCTGCGGAAAAGCTGCACGCAAACTGCTGAAACGGGCCAATCGGGCGTCCATATCGCCGGCCAGCATCCGCGGACCAACTGCCCGGAGGTCCGCCATGAAAATCGTCCTGATCAATCCACCGCACACCGCCATCGGCAGTCGCGTGCCAGACGATCACCTGCCGCCGCTCGGCCTGCTGGCGCTTGGCGGCCCGCTGATCGATGCCGGCCATGAGGTGCGCCTCGTCGACGCCGAGTTCGGGCCGATGCCGCTCGACATGGTGGTGCGCAATGCCCTGGACGATGATCCCGATTTCGTCCTGATCGGCCATTCCGGCTCGACCTCGGCGCACCCGACCGCCTTGCTGATAGCCCGCATGATCAAGCAGCGCGAGCCGGCGACCATCATCATCTATGGCGGCGTGTTCCCGACCTATCACTGGGGCGATATCCTGGCTGGTACGGACGTCTTCGACTTCATCGTGCGCGGCGAGGGCGAGGCGACTGTCGTGGCGTTGGTCGAGGCGCTGGAAATGCACCAGCCGCCTGCAAGCGTGGCGGGCATCGCCTTTCGCGACGATCTGCGCCGTCCCTTCGCGACGCAGCCGGCAATGACCATCGCCGATCTCGACGCCTACCGTGTCGGCTGGGAGTTGATCGACCATATCAGCTACAGCTATTGGGGCGGCAAGCGCGCCGTGGTCATGCAGTTTTCGCGCGGCTGCCCGCATCTGTGCAATTATTGCGGCCAGCGCGGCTTCTGGACCCGCTGGCGGCATAGCGATCCGGTGAAATTCGCCAAGGAGATCGCCTGGCTGCACCGCGAGCACGGCGTCGAGCTGATCAACCTTGCCGACGAGAACCCGACCGTTTCGAAGAAGGCCTGGCGCGCCTTTCTCGACGCCATGATCACCGAGAACGTACCGGTGCTGATCGTCGGCTCGACCCGCGCCGACGACATCGTGCGCGATGCCGACATCCTGCATCTCTACCGCAAGGCGGGCGTCATCCGCTGGCTGCTCGGCATGGAAAACACCGACGAACAGACACTTCAATTGATCCGCAAGGGCGGCAGCACCTCATCCGACCGCGAGGCGATAAGGCTCCTTCGCCTCAACGGCATCCTGTCGATGGCGACCTGGGTGGCCGGCTTCGAGGATGAAGGGTTTCGGGATTTGTGGCGCGGCTTTCGCCAGCTCATTGCCTACGACCCGGACCAGATCCAGGCGCTTTATGTAACGCCGCATCGCTGGACACCATTCTTCAGGATCGCCCGGGACCGCAAGGTGATCCAGAAGGATGCCCGCCTGTGGGATTACAAGCACCAGGTGCTGCAGATGACGCGGCTGAAGCCGTGGATGCTGTTCTTCAGCGTCAAGCTGATCGAACTGGCGGTGCAGTCTCGGCCGAAGGCGCTGGCGCGCGTCCTGTTCCACAAGGACCCCGAGCAGCGGCACTCGATGCGCTGGTACACGCAGATGGGGCGCCGCGTCTGGTTCCGCGAGGTCTGGGGTTTTCTGATCCGCGACGGCCGTGTGAAAGACGGCCCGACGCTTGCCGAGTTCTGGGGCGCGCCGCAGGACGCCGAGGAGGAATCGATGTCCGTTCGACATCAGGCGCGCAAACCGGCTTTGCCTGGGATCGGGGTCTCACCTAACGCCTAACCGCTCGTCTCTTGAATTAATATACGTCGCGTATGCGTATTGACATACGCAGCGTATGCACCCACATCGAACATATGGGACGTATGTCAATAGCCGTCCCGTGCAGTGGAGCGCAGCGATCCAGGAACCCGAAGCCTTGCGAACGACCCTCGCCCTGCCGGCGAAGCCAATTCGCGACGCTGAAAGGCCGGGGCTGCCTTGTTCGAAATGGAGTGAACTATGACCAAACGCGACGCGATCTTCCCAGCCGGCCGGCAGGCTCTCTACGAGATCAACCGTTACTCGGCGGCGATCCGCTCGGGCGACTTCCTGTTCGTCTCTGGCCAGGTCGGCAGCCGCGAGGACGGGTCGGCCGAACCGGTCTTCTCAAGCCAGGTCCAGCTTGCCTTCGACAATCTCGCCGCGGTGCTGAAGGCCGCCGGCTGCACGTTCGACGACATCGTAGACGTGACGACGTTCCACACCGATCCGGCCACGCAATGGCCAGCGATTGACGCTGTCCGGCTGAAGGCGTTCGGCGAACCGCCCTATACGAACTGGACCGCGGTGGGCGTGAACTGGCTGGCGGGCTTCGATTTTGAAATCAAGGTCATCGCCCGCCTTCCGCAGCTGGCCTGATCGATTGGCGGCAGCGGAAGACCAAAGGGCGGCTCAGGGCACGATCAGCGTGCCGGCGCCGTGTTCGGTGAACAGCTCGAGCAGCACCGAATGCGGCGTCTTGCCGTTGAGGATGACGACGCCTTCGACGCCACGCTCGATCGCCTCGATGCAGGTTTCGACCTTGGGGATCATGCCGCCCGAAACCGTGCCGTCCTTGATCAGCGCCTTGGCCTCGGCCACGGTCAGTTCGTCGATCAGCTTCTTGTTCTTGTCGAGCACGCCGGGCACGTCGGTGAGGAACAGCAGGCGCGTTGCCTGGCAGGCGCCGGCAATAGCGCCGGCGAAGGTGTCGGCGTTGATGTTGTAGGTGTGGCCATCGCGGCCCGGCGCCACCGGCGCCAGCACCGGGATCATTTCGGAGCGCGCCAGAAGGTCGAGCAAGGTGCGGTCGACCTCGACCGGCTCGCCGACGAAGCCCAGATCGAGCACGCGTTCGATGTTGGAGTCCGGATCGATCATCGTCTTGCGCGCCTTTTCGGCGAAGACCATGTTGCCGTCCTTGCCGCACAGGCCGATCGCCCATTCGCCCTCGGCGTTGATCAGCGCCACGATCTCCTTGTTGATCGAGCCGGCCAGCACCATCTCGACGATCTCGACCGTCTTCTGGTCGGTGACGCGCAGGCCGCCCTCGAACTTGGATTCGATGCCCATCTTGGCCAGCATGGCGCCGATCTGCGGGCCGCCGCCATGAACGACGATCGGGTTGACGCCGGATTGCTTCAACAGCGCGATGTCGCGCGCGAAAGCCTTGCCGAGCTCGATATCGCCCATGGCGTGGCCGCCATATTTCACCACGACCGTCTTGTGCTCGTAGCGCTGCATGTAAGGCAGCGCCCGCGAAAGCAGGGCTGCCTGCATTTCGGCGGTGGCGGTGATTTCCGTCATCGGTGTGGTTCCTGGCTTTTGGTTTTGTGCATGTCGTCGTCCCAAAACTGCTGTGCACTCTTGGGCGACATGCACTTGGATTATGCATGATGCATCAGGTAAAGTCGGCGGCGTCTTAGCGGGAATTGGGGCCAGCCGCAAATGGCTTTGCTGTCATATTCGGGCGCCTCACGACGTCGTCATCATGACGGCACCTTCAGCGGCGCCCTGCGGCCCAGCCAACCTGAGATCTTCTCCATCTGCGCGGCAAGCGACAGCAGCGTCTCCTCGTCGCCCGGTCGGCCCGCCGCCTGGATGCCGAGCGGCAGGCCGGCATCGGTGACATGGACCGGCAGCGCGATCGACGGCTGGCCGCTGACATTCTGGATCGCCGGCCAATGGGTGAACCCGAGGCTCTTGTCCATCAGCTGGCCGAGCAATGGCTTCAGCTTCAGCAAGGCGGTGAGATGAAGCTTGTCAAGCAGGTTTTCGATGAGTTCGTCAGCGCCTTTCGGGTCCATGGCGCCGCAGGCGAGTGGCGGGTGGGCGATGATCGGCATCAGCACGGCATCATATTGCGCGGTCTCCGCGATCAGCTGTCGCGAGGTGGCATGCAGCCGCTGCTGGCCGGCATAGATCTCGCCGGCCGATACCAGTTCACCGAAGCGGGCGAGGATGCGCGTCGCGCGCTCGATGTCGCCCAGCACGGAACGGCCGACACGCACTGCCTCGGCCCGCATCGTGCCGGCGACGGCCGAGGCCACGCCAGTGGCAAAATCGGCGAAGAAATCGCGCCCGACAAAGGGCAAGTCGATGTCCGCGACCGTATGGCCGCCCTCGCGGGCCAGCGCCACCGCGGCGTCGAGCGCGACAAGCGTCTCGACCGAGACCGGCAGGCCAAGCGGCGACTTGCGGTACACGGCCAGCCTGAGCTTGCCGGGATCACGCGCGGCAGCCTCAGCGAAGCTGCCTTTGGGCGACGGCGCCGCATAGGGCGTCAAAAGGTCGGGACCGTGGGTGAGGTCGAGCAGCAGCGCGCAGTCGCGCACCGAGCGGGTGAGCGCATGGTCGACGACCATGCCGTACCAGCTCTCGCTTACCAATGGCGTCAGCGGTATGCGGCCGCGCGACGTCTTCAGGCCGACAAGCCCCGTGCAGGCGGCGGGCACCCGGATCGAGCCGCCGCCATCCGAGGCATGCGCCACCGGCACGACGCCGGCAGCGACCAGCGCCGCCGCACCCCCCGATGAGCCGCCGCTGGTATGGCCGGTGTTCCA
Organism: Mesorhizobium sp. CNPSo 4670; assembly: GCF_057784235.1. Classification (NCBI taxonomy): domain Bacteria; kingdom Pseudomonadati; phylum Pseudomonadota; class Alphaproteobacteria; order Hyphomicrobiales; family Phyllobacteriaceae; genus Mesorhizobium; species Mesorhizobium sp. CNPSo 4670. Next base: position 218,906 of record NZ_JBWJFQ010000011.1, read on the forward strand.
GGGATTGCGGGTGATGCCGAAGGCCTTGGATTCGGTCATCAGCCGAAGCCCGTGTTCCGGCGAAGTCGAGGTGACGATCGGAATGAGGCCGGCGGCGAGGTAGCGATCGGTCAGCACCGAATTGACATCGGCCCGCCATGCCGGAATGCGGCTGCCGCCATGCGTCGGCACGCCCTTGATGGCGATGCCGAGATCCTTGATGGCAAAGGGAATGCCGGCCAGCGGCAGCGAGCGGTCGACGGTCTTCGCCTGGGCCCGCGCGGCATCATAGAGCGGCTCCGCCGTGGCGTTGATGTCGGAACGTGTGGCCTCGGCGCGGCCGATCGCCGCTTCGGTCAGCTCGATTGGTGAGACCTCGCCCTTGCGAACTAGGTCGGCAAGGCCGGTTGCATCTTGCGCCCACAATATATGTTCAACCGACATGCGCGTTTTCCTCATCGTGGGAAGACAAGCTAGCCAGTGGCGATTTCATTGGCAATCGACGGACAGATCCGGGCCGGTAATGCGGCAACTCCGGCGTGCACAAGGCGATTTCCGCCGTTGCAAATACATTGCAATCCCCTAATTTGCCTGCATGACGCCGCAGGACATCACCAAGCTGATCGTCCGGACTTCGATGAAGGATCGGGCCGCGTTCGATCTGCTCTACCGGCAGACCAGTGCGAAACTTTTCGGCGTCTGCCTTCGTGTATTGAACGACCGGGGAGATGCCGAAGAAGCCCTGCAGGAAGTCTTCGTCAAGATTTGGACGAAGGCGGACCGTTTTGCCGTCTCAGACTTGAGCCCGATCTCCTGGCTGGTGGCGATCGCGCGCAACCACGCGATCGATCGCGTCAGAGCGCGACGCAAGCCCGCCCTCGATATCGACGCCGCGGTCGACGTGGCCGATCCGGCGCCAGGGCCCGAAGCGATGGTGGTGGCGGGCGGTGAATCCGAACGCATCCATCATTGTCTCGACGAACTGGAAAAGGACCGGGCCGCGGCCGTCCGGGGCGCCTATCTCAAGGGCGAGAGCTATGCCGAACTGGCGGAGCGCCACGGCGTGCCGTTGAACACGATGCGTACCTGGCTGCGCCGCAGCCTGTTGAAACTCAGAGAATGCCTGGAAAGATGACGCTGGCGGAAGACAACGGACCGGAACGTGGAGGCGACGACCTGCTCGCCGCCGAATACGTTCTCGGCGTGCTGTCGGCGGAGGAGCGGCAGATCGCGTCCCGGCGCATCGATGCGGAGACCGGGTTCGCCCGTCTTGTCGACAGCTGGGAGGTCTCGCTCTCGCCGCTGGCCGCCGCCTACCCGGAAATCGAGCCGCCGGCTTCGGTCAAGGCTGCGATCGATCGCCGCCTGTTCACGTCTACCGCGGCCGTGGCCACGCCCACCGAATCGCGCGGCGGGCTGTGGTCCAGCTTGGCCTTCTGGCGCGGCCTCGCTGCTGCGGCGGTCGCCGCTTTGGCGATCTACATCGCCGTGCCCGCTCTCAACCCGCCGATCGAGCAGCCGCAGGCGCGCCTCGTCGCCTCGCTGGCCGCCGATGGCAGCGATGTCAAATATCTCGCCGTCTATGACGCCGCGCATCACGAGGTCGGCCTGTCGCATGTCTCCGGCGAGCGTGCCGCCGGCAAGGACTTCGAGCTGTGGATGATCGAGGGCAAGAACCCGCCGGTCTCGATGGGCATCATCCCGGCCGGCGCGACAGCGCATATCGTCGTCTCGCCGGCTGCCCAGCAGAAGCTCGCCCAGGGCGCGGTGCTTGCCGTCAGCCTCGAGCCGGCAGGCGGTTCGCCGACCGGCCAGCCGACCGGACCGGTGGTCGCGGCGGGCGATCTGAAGAGCATCTGACCGCTTTCTCCCTCACATAGAAAACTTGCAGTCTATCTTTTCGCATCGGATGTCTAACCGCACCGATGAGCCGGCAAACCGCATTGTGCGAAAATCGCCCTGCGGTGCAAATAAAATTAAAAAATTCCGATGTTTCTGAAACTCCGGCATTTGTGCCGCGTATCTCCTCGCGTCCCCAAGGATGGGAAGAGAAAAACCCGAGGAGTTTGACATCATGCGTAAATACGCTACCCTTTTGCTTGCCAGCGCGATCGCTGTTTCGGCTCTTGCCACCGCGGCCTACGCCGAGAACCCGATGGTTGGCGGCGCTGCCATGTTTGCCAGTAAGAACATCGTCGAGAACGCCGTCAATTCGAAGGACCACACGACGCTGGTCGCCGCGGTCAAGGCGGCCGGCCTTGTTGACACGCTGCAAGGCGCTGGTCCGTTCACGGTGTTCGCGCCGACCAACGACGCCTTTGCCGCGCTGCCGGCCGGCACGGTCGAAATGCTGCTCAAGCCCGAGAACAAGGACAAGCTCACCAAGATCCTGACCTGCCATGTCATCGGCGCCAAGGCGATGGGGGCGGACGTCGCCGCGATGGCCAAGGCCGATGGCGGCACCCACAAGGTCAAGACGGTTGGCGGCTGCGAACTGTCGCTCAAGGCTGACGGCGGCAAGGTCACCGTGACCGACGAGAACGGCAACGTTGCCAATGTGACGATTGCCGATGTCGAGCAGTCCAATGGCGTCATCCACGTCATCGACAAGGTTCTGCTCCCCAAAATGTAAAAAGGGGGGCGAAGATGTAACAAGGGGCCTGCTGCCGACGAAATTGCAGCAAGGGCTCTCCGTCGATTGCATGGTCTCGCTCCCGTGACCCGCAACCGGCCCGCGCACTCCGCGCCGCCCACGTTCAGATGTGGAACGGCGCGGAGTGTTCGTTCGAGGGCCACCGTCACCGGCTTTTGATTTCCGCGTGGCGGTATAGTTTGGCAAAAGAGACGACAGGAGGAACTGGTCATGAACCGTCGCGACTTTCTTTTGAGCGGTGCAGCCGCCATCGGCGTCGCCGGGGCTGCCGCAACGATGCTGCGCATGGGCAAACCACAGCCCGCACAGGCTGCCGAAACCTTCGAGGTCACCAAGACCGATGCCGAGTGGAAGGCCATCCTGTCGCCGGCCGCCTTCGACGTGCTGCGCAAGGAAGGCACGGAATATCCCGGCACCAGCCCGCTGCTCAACGAACACCGCAAGGGCATCTTTGCCTGTGCCGGCTGCGACCTGCCGGTCTATCCGTCCGAGACGAAATTCGATTCCGGCACCGGCTGGCCAAGCTTCTGGCAGGAGATTCCCAAGGCCATCGGCACGACCGTGGACAGGTCGCTCGGCATGACCCGCACCGAGGCACATTGCCGCCGTTGCGGCGGCCATCTCGGCCACGTCTTCGATGACGGCCCGGCGCCGACCGGCCTGCGCCACTGCATCAACGGCGTGGCGCTTACCTTCAAGCCCGCCACGGCCTGACATACCCCTTTTGGACGCAATTCCGGTGCTCTAATCCGAATACGAAAAAACTCCGGGCTTGCGGCCCGGAGTTTTTTGCGCGGTCAGAGCTTTTCGGGCGTGGACTGGAGGAGCTTCCCGAAACTGCTGTCCACGTTTGGTATCAGTGGCCGCCACCGCCGCCGCCGGCCGCGGCCGGCTTGCGGATCAGCATTGTGAACAGCCCGAGCGTCGCAAACAGCACCGTCAGCAGGAAGAACACGTCCATGAAGGACAGCAGAGCGGCCTGCTGCTGCACCATGCCCGACAGCTTGGAGATCGCCGCGCTGGTCGCGTCGAGGCCGGCGGTCTGCTCGAAATTGAGCGTCATGTTCTGCAGCTTTTGCTGCGCGGCGGCACTGCCCCACTGCACGTGCTCCGAGAGCCTTGCGTAGTGGAACGCGTTGCGGTCGATCAGCACGGTGTTGATGACGGCCAGGCCGACGGCGCCGCCAAGGTTGCGGGTGAGGTTGAACAGCCCGGAAGCATTCTTCAAGCGGTCTGGCGGCAAGGTGCCGAGTGCCAGGTTGTTGATCGGCACCATGCACAGCATCATCGAACAGCCGCGCAGGATCTGGGGAATGAGCAGCTCATAAAAATCCCAGTCGGCTGTCAGATGCGTCATCCACCACGTTCCGGTGGCGAAGCCGAAGAAGCCGACCATCATCATCAGGCGCGGGTCCATCTTGCTCGACAGGATGCCCGAGACCGGTGCGGTGAGGAACATCGCCAGGCCGCTGACGAACAGCGCCTCGCCGATCATCATCGAATCGTAGCCGCGGATGCGCCCGAGGAATACCGGATAAAGATAGGTCAGGCCATAAAGGCCGATTCCGATGACGAAGGAGAACAGTGAGCCGAAGGCAAAGTTGACGTTGGTGAACGCCTTCAGGTCGACGATCGGCTCCTCGGCGGTGAACACACGCCAGAAGAACAGCACGGCGCCCACGGTCATGACGATGGCGCAGATGAATACGCCCTGGTCCTGCAGCCAGTCGTTGTTCGGGCCTTCCTCGAGCACATACTCCATGCAGCCCAGGAAGGCTGCCATGCCGGCGAGGCCCCACCAGTCGAACTTGCTGAACAGCTTGAGATTGGGCTTGTCGAAGTCGATCAGCGTCCAGGCCGCCGTCGTCACCAGGATGCCGGGCACGACATTGATGAGGAACAGCCAATGCCAGGACATGGCATGGCTGATATAGCCGCCAACGGTCGGGCCGATGGTCGGCGCCAGCGTCGCCACAAGGCCGATCATCGGCGAGACCACGGCGCGGCGCGACGGCGGGAAAATGGTGAAGGCGGCGGCAAAGACGCTCGGGATCATGCCACCGCCGATGAAGCCCTGGACGGCACGGTAGACGATCATCTGGTCGATGTTGGTGGCGGTCGCGGCCAGCGCGCTGGCCGCGGTGAAGCCAGCCGCCGAGATCGTGAACAGCACGCGCGTCGACAGCATCCGGCTGAGGAAACCCGACAACGGGATCATCACCACCTCGGCGATCAGATAGGCCGTCTGCACCCACGGGATCTCGTCGGAACTGGCGCTCAGGCCGGCCTGAATCTCGGCCAGCGAGGCCGAGACGATCTGGATGTCCAGGATGGCCATGAACATGCCGAACACCATCGCCAGGAAGGCGATGACGCGCCGCGTCGAGATGGTGTCAGGCACGGCCGGCCTCGCCGGCGGCGCTCCTGCTGTCAGGGTTGCGGTGGCCATGGCATTGCTCCCCGGTGGCCGCTCAGTTCGAGGCCGTGGGCGCGCTACGGCTGTCGACGGCGACGACGACACTCAGGCCAGCGCGCAGCCTGCCGCTCTTCAGCACGTCGGCCGGCACATCGATGCGGACCGGGACGCGCTGCACGACCTTGGTGAAATTGCCGGTGGCGTTTTCGGGCGGCAGCAGCGAGAACACCGCACCCGAAGCCGGCGCCAGCGACGAGACGGTTCCCTCGAAATCCTGGCCGTCGGTCGCATCGACCGAGATCTTGACCTTCTCGCCGGGAACCAGCCGGGCAAGCTGCGTCTCCTTGAAGTTGGCGACGATGTAGAGCTTGTCCATCGGCACGATGACGGCGAGCTTCTGGCCGGGGCTGACGAGATCGCCCTGCTCGACCGAGCGGTTGCCGACGACACCGTCATAAGGCGCCTTGAGCACGGTAAAGGAAAGATCGCGCGCGGCCTTGTCCCGGCTGAGCTGCAAGGAAGCCAGCGTGCTTGCCGATTCGGCGCGCTGCGCCTGCAGCACGCCGATATTGGCCTGTGCCGCGGCTATCTGCGCGTCGGCGCCGACAAGAGCGGCGTTGGCCTGCTGGACCGCCGTCTGGGCATCGTCCAGCTGTGCCTGCGTGCCGACATGCGTCTTGAGCAGTTGCGAGGCGCGTACCTCGACCTTCGCTGCATTGTCGGCGGCGGCCTGGTCAGCGACCTTCTGTGCCTGCGCCTGCTGCAGCGAGGCGCGCGCCGCTTCGGTCTGGGCGTCGATACGGTCGAGCGTCTTGCTCAAGGTGGCGATCTGCGCCTCGGCCTGGGCAACGGCTATCTTGTAGTCGCCGTCATCGACGACGAGCAGCGGGTCGCCAGCCTTGACCGACTGGTTCTCGCTCACCTTGACCTGATCGACATAGCCGGAAATCTTGGGCGAGATGAACGCCATGTCGGCCTGGACATAGGCGTCGTCCGTCGAGATCATAAAGCGACCAGTGGTCCAGTAGTTGTAACCGTACCAGGCGCCGGCGCTCAGCAAGGCAACGCCAATGATCGGCAGCAGAAACGAGCGCACCGAGCGCTTCTTCTTGGCTGGCGCTTCCACAGGCGTGCTGACCGCAGGCTGGAAAGGCACTTCGGGCGCTTCCGTCGCCGGGGCGATCTTGGCATTAGGGAAAGGACGGACTTCGGCGGTGGTTGGCGCGTTCGAGGACATGACATCTCTCTAAAATAAGGCTATGATACTGAACCGTTCGGTTCGATCCGGTCGTTGACATAGCGCGGAAACAGGACCATATCAAGAGCAATCGAACCGATTGGTTCGAATTATTTTCGAGGTGTGACTTTCATGGTTGAGACTCAGCCTAACGTCGAAACCGACCCGTGCGGCGACCTGCTGGACCATGTGCGCCGTGGCCGCCCGGCGGCAGGCCAGGATCCGGTCAAGCGCAGCCAGATCATCGAGGGCGCCCGTCGTGTGTTCATCGACAAGGGTTTTGAGGCTGCGTCGATGAACGACATCACGCGCGAGGCCGGTGTCTCCAAAGGCACCATCTATGTCTACTTTGCCAACAAGGAAGAACTGTTCGAAGCGCTGATCGAGGAAGAGCGCGGCACGATCTTCAAGAACATGTATGACGTGCTGGACAATGCCGACGACCTGCGCGAGACGCTGGTCAAGTTCGGCAAGGTGCTTGCCCTCAAGATCACGTCGGCCAAGGTTATCCAGGCGCAGCGCACGGTGATCGGCGCATCCGACCGGATCCCCGAACTTGGCGCGCGTTTTTACGAGCGCGGCCCCAAACGCGGCCATGACAAGGTCGCGGCGTTTCTCGATGCCGCCATCGAGCGCGGCCTACTGCGGATCGACGATGTCGATCTTGCCGCCTACCAGTTCACCGAACTGTGCCTGGCCGGTCTATTCCGCCAGTGCATCTTCGCCTACCGCACCAAAGCCCCGAGCCAGGATGAGATCGACCACATCGTCAGGTCCGGCGTCGGCATGTTCCTGAAGACCTACGGCACCGAAAGCCTCGCCGCGGAAGAAAGCCACCAGACGATTGCAATCGAGGCCAGACCCTAGCCACCATTCGCGGCCAACACGATCGCAGCCTGCAACTCGTCAAGGCCCTCGGCCTTTTCCGACGATGTCGCCAGGACGAACGGAAACGCCGCCGGCCGCTTCTTGATCTTTGCCAGCGTCTCCTCGATCAGCCGCGGCACGCCGGCAGCCTTGATCTTGTCGGTCTTGGTCAGCACGATCTGGTAGGACACCGCCGCCTTGTCGAGCAGCGACAGCACTTCGTCGTCCTTGGCCTTAATGCCGTGGCGGGCGTCGATCAGCACATAGACCCGCTTCAGCGTGACGCGGCCCTTGAGGTAGTCGAAGACCAGCTTGGTCCACTCATCGACCTTCTCCTTCGGCGCGGTGGCGTAGCCATAGCCCGGCATGTCGACCAGCGCCAAGGGCGGCAGGTCGGCGCCCTCGCCGGAAAATCCATCCGGCACGAAATAGTTGAGCTCTTGCGTGCGCCCCGGCGTGTTGGAGGTGCGCGCCAGCCCCTTCTGATTGACCAGCGCGTTGATCAGCGACGACTTGCCGACATTCGAGCGGCCGGCAAAGGCGATTTCCGGCGGCCCTTCCGGCGGAAGGAACTTCATCGCCGGCACGCCGCGGATGAATATCCACCCGCGCGTAAACAGTTCGGTGCCGATCACGGTGTTGTTCAGAGCGTTCAAGCTGCTGCCTCCAGAAGAGAAATATCGGCACCCCGGATAGCATCGAGGTTGCGGCTGATCTTGTCCACCGGCCAGTCCCACCACGCCACCGCCAGCAGCCGCCTGATCGTCCGGTTGTCGAAACGCGTCTTCACCAATTTGGCCGGGTTGCCGGCGACAATCGCATAGGGCGGCACGTCATGCGTCACCACCGATTTCGCGGCAATGATGGCGCCATGGCCGATCGTCACGCCGGGCAGGATCACAGCCTCCATGCCGATCCAGACGTCGTTGCCGAGCACGGTGTCGCCGCGCACTTCCTTCGACCAGGTCGCCGGGTCAAATCCCTTTTCCCAGCCATGGCCGAAAATATTGAACGGATAGGTCGAAAAGCCGGACATGGCGTGATTGGCGCCGTTCATGATGAAGCGCGCGCCCTCGGCGATGGCGCAGAACCTGCCGATGATGAGCTTGTCGCCAATGAACGGATAATGATGCAGGACGCATTTCTCGGCGAATTTGTCCGGTCCGTCCGGATCGTCATAATAGGTGTAATCGCCGATCTCGATGTTCGGCGCGCTCACCAGTCCCTTGAGGAAACCGACGCGGGTGTGCATCGGGATCGGGTGCTTGATGTCGGGATTGGGTCCGTCCATGTCGATGTCCGTCGGATAATAGGCCGCCAGGCACAGGCGAAGTTCGCATGCGCCGGTTCAAAATAGCGTGATCCGCCCTATAGCACCAATCGGCCGGCGAGCGAGTCTTGCGTGGCGGCGTTGCTCATTTGTTGCCGCGGCAGATCACGATCGGATCGGACAGCGCACTGTCGAAACCGCCGCCCTGGTAGACGGTGACGTTCGAAGCTCTGGGCGGCAACATGAAGGTGCCTTCGACGATTTTCTGATCGCCGGCCGACGTGTGCAGAGCCCAGCTAAACGTGCAAAACTGAGGCGGCGCCTGGGGTTCGACGTGGCTGCAGTTCAATTGCGCCCCACCCAGCATGGCGGCGCCGCCACAACTGACCGCCTCCCTTGCGAGCGCAATGCCGGGCCATCCCGCGAGGGCTGCCACGGTCACGATCTTTAGCCAATTCATCATCAAATCCTCGTCCGGCAACGGCCTGTTGCTCGACCCTTCTGGGGCGCCGCAACGCGTGCGACATTTTTTCCGAGCGGACTTAGTGCGTCTTGTGCGCTGCGTCCAGCAGGATTATGTGCATGATGATAATAAGCATGCTCACTAAAAGTCGCGTTCAGAAAACCAGCCCCTCCCATGCCATCGTCACCCAACATCAGCTTCGTGCTGCACGATGTCGCGCGTCTGCTTCGAAAGCGGTTCGAGCAGCGGTCGCAGGCGTCGGGGCTGACCCGCTCCCAGTGGCAGGTGCTGGCCTATCTTTCCCGGCATGAAGGCATCCACCAGAACAAACTGGCCGACCTGATCGAGATCATGCCGATCACACTCGCCCGGCTGCTCGACAAGATGGAAGCCCGCGGCTTCGTTGAGCGC